>NZ_JALKBB010000041.1:0-36334 GCF_023016025.1 Arenibacter sp. S6351L
CCATCGGTAGCCACTGCATTGTCATTTTTCTGGAAATCGATTGTGGCCTTGGGAGGGTCCCTTCTTTCTTTTGGGATTACGTCCCCATCGGTAGCGACTGCATTGTCATTCTTCTGGAAATCGATTGTGGCCTTGGGAGGGTCCCTTCTTTCTTTTGGAATTACGTCACCATCGGTGGCGATTGTATTGTCTACAGTCGGGAACACATCTTGGGTCCCCATGGCAAATAAGCCGATACTTAGAAGTACTACGGCAAAAATAGATAGTAATCTTTTCATTTTTAGTGGTTTTCGAGGGTTAATGAGGTTTATTTCTAAAGCTAAATTAACAATGAAGAGACACTAAAAATTTATGTAAGAATTATCTTTAGTATATGTGGGAGTTCTATTAGTGAACGTATGGTTTTTGTGAGAATTTGTCTAATTAAGAGTAGAGATAGTATTTTTGGCCAAGACCTTTTTTAGGTTGTCAATGTTGTTTTTGTAGGATTTGGAAAAAGGCAATTGTAGTTTGTCATGCTTCAGAGTGCATATACCTTTCCCATAGTTGATCCTAGAAACGAAGTCGATATTGATGATATAACTCTGATGAACCCTTACAAAATTCGTCGGCAAATTGTTCTCAAAAGTCTTTAACGTTTTAAAAGCACTTATAGTACTTCCGTCTTTCATAAAAAAGTCGGTGGCATTGTTATCGGCCTGCAAATACATAATTTCTTGAGTATTTATGTAGCGATAGTCTTTATAGGATTGTAGTAAAAGTGTTTTGGGCTCCTGTTCCTTTGGTGTTTTTAATTTTAACCTTAGGAGGGTTTTTCTAATGTCGAATTCGTTATAAGGCAATAACCAATAGTCGAAAAAATGACATTTTAAGGCTTCAAAGGCAAATTGCTTGCTTTTCGCGATTCCGATAAAAATGGGAACTTGCTTTACATATTGGTGCATTTCCATAATCATATGAAAATACTCATGAGCCTTTTCGTTTAAATGGATAAAAACTACATCTGGGGATTTTTTTAGTATACCATTTAGACCATCTATACTGTTAGTAGCTACTCCTGAACAATAAAATTCACTGTACTCTTCCATATAGTGTTGAAGCTGTAAATTGGATTGGGCATCGGAGTCCAAAATGGTATAGGTATATTCCATAATTTCAGATGATTTGAATGCAAATTAGCGATACTTGATAGCTTAGGGGGCTATTTCAACCTTAGAAAAACTAGGGTTTTCGTTTTATTGGCTAAATATAG
This sequence comes from Arenibacter sp. S6351L, assembly GCF_023016025.1. Taxonomy (NCBI): domain Bacteria; kingdom Pseudomonadati; phylum Bacteroidota; class Flavobacteriia; order Flavobacteriales; family Flavobacteriaceae; genus Arenibacter; species Arenibacter sp. S6351L. Next base: position 1,253 of record NZ_JALKBB010000041.1, read on the forward strand.
AAAATTTGAAAGATTTTTCTTTCAATACGTGAAGTATTATACTATTTTAATTTGTAAAAAGTACTGCATATGCCCCTAGGGTTAGATTTTTGGTTCTGTCCGCACCTAAAATATCTAAGGGAACCAACTGTGCCGTTGCCAAATTTCCTGCTCCAATGGCACTTGAATTTTCTCTGATCAAGAAATTATTCTGGGCGGGAGATGCAAATACCGGATCCAAATTAAGTAAAATATTATTATAAAGGGAGGTATTGCCAAAATTGTATAGATCGGTTTCGGAACTGTTCTTGAATTTTATGAGGCAGTTTTCGAAGTAAAAATTAAATACTGAATTCTCATCTTTAATGAGGTTTAGTTCATTTGGATTACTTCCATAAATTATACAATTTTTAAAGTCTGCCCTTACCAGGCTATTGGAGCTGTTTCCGCCTAATGTAGAATTGTCCAAATGCAAGGCTGTACCGGAGCGGAACCCATACTTCCAATAATTGGCTATGGTTGCATGGGTAAAGCTGTAATCTCCTCCGTGGCTACAATATAGGGAGATGTTCCCTGCGGCTCCCAAAACTAAATTTTCACTCCTTACTACCGCGGTTTTTGCCCATAAATTTACGTTTTCACTATTGTAGATTTGGGAATTATTTATGGATAAATTGGTTTCCCCTAGGTTGTTGTCCCCTTGGACAAGAATGCCTACGGTGGCATTTTTAATAGTGAGGTAATCTATTTTATTATTAATGCTGCCTTTGGAAATCCAAATAGACCCCCATTGTCCGGGAATATCGGCATAGGAAGACTCCAAACGATCTCCTTCAAAAACAACTTCATTTTCCAGTAAATCCCTGTCTTCACTTAATTCACCTTTAATATGTAGGGTAGCATTTTCTTTTATCAGTATCCCTGAATCTTTGTGGAAATACACACGTGTGCCCGCTTCTATATTCAAGGTTTTACCTTCTGGTACGGCTGCGTAGCCATATATGACATAGGGTTTGTCTCTGGTGAAATTGAGCTGATCTGACCCTAGTTCGAAACCTTCGACTCTGATTTCTTCCCCGGATTCGTTAATATCAAGAACAATCATCTCCCGTTCACCGTTCAAGGATCTTGCTGGGTATAAAAATATGGCATCCTTGATCAGGGTAACCAATTGTACTTCTTGCAAATGGTTTTCCTTGTCGAATTGAATGGCATCGGTGTGCAAAAATTCTTTTGCATCGGCATTGGCAATATCAGTAGTGGTTTCCACAAAGATATACAGGCTATCTTGGGCAAAAAGAGGGATGTCCCTAAAAAGTTGACCGGCTTCACCATCCACATTTAAACGATACTTGCTGCTGTCCCCGTTTTTGAGCTGAATTGTAGGGATGCTTATATCTGTTGAGCTGCGGTTATATACCTTTAATGTATAGGTACTGCTGCCAATGTTGCTGAAAACGGTATCCAAAAAAACAGTGTCTTTTGAGAATTCCAAAGAGCCGTTACTTTTTGTATAATCGAAGTCGGTCCTACATGAGGAAAATATCAGCAGCAGAACGAGGGCAGAAAAAATACAAAAAGTTTTATGCACGGATTTTATATTGAATATTTAGGTTTGGGTAAGAAAGATACTTTCTATTTCCGGGGAAATCCTCATAGGCTTAAAAGTTTCGGAGTTTAGCAAACACCATTCGGTCTTAGATTTAACAAGCAATTGGTTGCTTTCTTTGTTGTACATTTCTACAATCCTAACGCTTACGGGGCCTTTGGTCTTATCAATATACGTTTTCATTAAAATAACATCGTCCAATTTTGCCGAACTTTTGTAAGTAATATGATGGGTCAGTACCACCCAGACCGTAGTATTGATCAAATCTTTCGGGGCTTTGGCCCGCCAATGTTCCTTAGCAATGTCTTGCATCCATTGTACATATCGCACATTGTTAACGTGGTTCAGGTCATCCAGATCATCTTCTACCACCTTTATGGTTTTTTCAAAAGCTCCCATAGTTATTTTTTAAGGATGTTTACCTCAAACAATTTGTCCCAGTTTTTTCCGGTAACGAAGAAGGTCTTTCTTTGTGGGTGATAGGCCACTCCATTAAGTACGTCCAGATTCTGATGTTGCGTAACTTTTTCCTTTAGGCCGCCAAAATTTATAACGCCTTCAATTGCACCACTTTTGGCATCAATAATCATCATACTTTCCTTTTGATAGACATTGGCGTATATTTTGCCATCTACATATTCCAGTTCATTGGCCTTGTTGAATATGGAGGTATTTGTTACTGTCTCAAAATGTCCCTCCTCAGCCATAGTTTCAGGATTTAAAAACCATATTTTCTCGGTGCCATCACTCTTGAATATTTTGTTACCGTCGTTGCATAAGCCCCAACCTTCCTTACTTTGGTTGTATTTAAAGCTGTCTATTTTCTTAAAGTCTTTTAGGTCGTAAATGAATCCAACTCCACTTTGCCAGGTGAGTTGATAAATTTTATTATTTAAAATAGTGATGCCCTCTCCAAAATAGGTATTGTCCAAGTCTATTTTCTTTAAAATTTCACCAGTTTTATAATCTACCTGCCTCAAGGAGGATTTTCCCTTTTTACCCGTACTTTCATAAAGTGTATCCTGATGAAATTCCAATCCTTGGGTATAGGCGTCCATATCATGGGGGTATACGTTCAGAATTTCGTAGGTATAGATCTCTGGGGCGTGTTCTGCCAATAGTTTAATTCCTTTGGACACTTCAACGGTTTCGCCATCGAAGCTTATATTCGCGGTCAAAGTTTTGGCCCCAAGTTCCAATTGGTCCAGGGTAATTTTATCGTTCTTCAACGTAATTTCCTTATTGTCCAAGGTATAGGTAATCTTTTCAATTTCTTTGTTCTTTAGATTTTTGACAGAGATACCTACCACCTGGTTTTTTTGAAATTCCGTTTGGTTGCCTTCCAATTGGATTTCGAAGAGTTTGGAGGGGTTGGTGGTACCATCACAAGCCAAAAAGAACAGGGGAATCAAGAAGAATAGGTTTAATTTAAAGGCGTTCATTTTTAAATATGGGTATAATTTATAATATAATTTTAGTGGGTAAAGAGTCTGTACTGAACAATTATTTTCTTTGATTTTTGCATAGTTGTCTTAAAATCAACCCGCTATCCAGAAATAAATTTGGTGACTTTTTAGGGCAAGATATTTAATAAAATTAAGACCTGAAAACGATTGTAAAAAAATTAAAAGATTGTATATTTGCATCGGCAAGTCCTACACGACCAGCTCCTGTAGAATCCCCCAGGGTGGGAACGCAGCAAGGGTATATGGTTGTAGCGGTGCGATGTAGGTAGCTTGCCATTTTTTGTGCCTTAAAGTGAAGGTATTTTTTCTGTTTTTTTGAGCCATTTGGCATAGATATCATTGTTATATCCCTTTCCATTCCTGTTTTATTCGTTAATTTGCAACCTTAATTTTTAATTAATGGAGCATAGGGTTGTACTGATTACCGGAGGTTCTTCGGGAATTGGAAAATCGATCGGAATTTATTTAAAATCAAAGGGTTTTAAAGTTTACGGAACAACAAGGAAGATTGCCAATCATCCCAATTTTGATGATTTTGAACTTTTGGAATTGGATGTAAGAAATCCAGAAAGTATTGGGGCCGCCATTTCAGAGCTGATAGCAAAGGAAGGTAGGCTGGATGTTCTGGTCAACAATGCCGGTATAGGAATTACAGGTCCTATAGAGGAAACACCACACGCTGAAATTTTGAAAGCATTCGATACCAATTTTAATGGTCCGCTACACATGTCGAAAGCTGTTTTGCCCCATATGAGGCGTCAGGAAAAGGGTTTGATCATTAATATTACCTCTATTGCGGGTTATATGGGTTTGCCATATAGGGGATTTTATTCCGCCAGTAAAGGTGCCTTGGAGTTGGTTACGGAGGCCCTGAGAATGGAGGTTAAAGGATTTGGCGTGAACGTAACCAATTTGGCGCCTGGTGACTTTGCTACCAATATAGCCTCAGGCCGTTACCATGCACCAATTTTGGAGGACTCGCCCTATAAGGAACCTTATGGCAGCACCTTAAAAATGATGAACGAGCATGTGGATAGTGGTAAAGATCCCATATTGGTGGCCCATATGGTATACAAAATAATAAACACAAAAAAACCTAAAGTACATTATAAGGTAGGGGAGTTTATGCAGAAGTTCTCATTATTTCTAAAAAAAATATTACCGGACAAAGTATATGAGAAACTCTTGATGAACCATTATAAATTGTAATTTTGCCAGACTAAAAGTTAGGCATGCAAAAAGGCTATATCTTTCAAATTAATAATTTAAAAAGCAATTAACATGAAGTTCTTTATTGACACCGCTAATTTAGCACAGATAAAAGAAGCCCAGGAATTAGGAGTATTGGATGGGGTAACCACAAATCCTTCCCTAATGGCCAAAGAAGGCATTACAGGAAGAAACAATATTTTAAAGCACTATGTGGATATCTGTAATATTGTGGATGGTGATGTATCCGCCGAAGTAATTTCCACCGATTTTAAAGGAATGATCAAGGAGGGTGAGGAATTGGCAGAATTGCATGAGCAGATCGTAGTTAAAGTTCCTATGATAAAGGATGGTATCAAGGCTATAAAATATTTCTCGGATAAGGGAATAAGAACCAATTGTACTTTGGTATTCTCTTGCGGACAGGCTTTGTTGGCTGCCAAAGCCGGTGCAGCCTATGTTTCTCCGTTTATTGGTAGATTGGACGATATTTCTACCGATGGTCTAAACTTGATCTCTGAGATTAGGCACATATATGATAATTATGAGTTTGAAACCCAAATATTGGCTGCTTCGGTAAGGCATACAATGCATGTGATAGATTGTGCTAAAATTGGAGCTGATGTTATGACCGGACCTTTGTCAGCTATTGAAGGTCTTTTAAAGCATCCTTTAACGGATAGTGGCCTGGCCAAGTTTTTGGAAGACTACCAGAAAGGTAACTAGTTTTACCAAGATTCTAAATAGTACAAAGCCTCTTGAGCTCATTGAGCAAAAGAGGCTTTGTTGTTTTTAATATTGAACTTTTCATTACCGTATAGATAATGGGTAAAAGATTGTAGAATTGTTAAATGGGATATACTTGAGCTGGATAACCGAAATTTCTTCCAAGTCGGAAAGGCCTTAAAAACTACTATAAAGATCGGCAAATGCGTCTACAATAAGTCCGTCTTTGGTTATAATACCCTTATTGAGACCACCTATTACTAGGGCATTTTTTAAATTTTCAAAATCATCGGTCCGGAATTGTTTTTCCGTATCCAATTGATTGCTGCTTAATAATGATTGCCATCTTAGTGCATCCGTATTGCAATTTATTCCTATAAAAGTGAAATTCGGCTTGTTTTCCGATAGTTGCGCCACACGGGTAAGTACATTCTCGAAGTTGGATCTCTGGGTGCCTGACCAAAAATAGAATACGGCATTTTTCTCCTTTTCGGCAATTTCCTGAAGGGTTACCAAGGTCCCATTAGTGTTGAAAACTGAAATATTGGGCATTCTATTACTAGGTTGTAAGTTGTTTACACCTTGGTAAATAGCTTCTATTTCGGCACTGTGTCTATTGTTTCCGGAAAGTCTGTGAAATTCATCAATAAAAATCCTATTGTTTTCGTCGGTATCATGGACATTTATTAGATAGTCCATTGCAACATTTCTAAATAAATTATCCCTCAAGTCCCTTTCGGTAACCAAGCTATCTATCAGTTTTAACTTGTGTTGGTTAAAATGTAATTTATTTTTAACTATGTCATAGTGCGCATCCTTACATTTTGTATAACAACCCATATAGGATAGATTATTAAAATGTGTCTTCATAAAATTGTAATAATACCTATGATAGGATAGATTTTCATTGTTGTAGTCTATCGTCTTTCTATAATCGTAAAAATTGTTGGGAAGTTCAGGAATGGTGTCTTTTCCTGTTCTTCTTCTGTTCCAAAACGGATACTTTTCCTTATAGATGTAATAATTGTAATCTATACTGGCCTTGGCCATGTCGGCAGCTTTTGGGGAAAGGGTTACTTCGGTAACAAGCTCGTTAAGGGCGTTTACCTTAACTGCCTTTAAAGAATCCAGTTTATTGGAGAAGTCCGCTGGATCAAGTTGGGAATAGGAATAAACTAATGCAGGCTCGGATTCCGTACTTAAAAAGAACTCCACAAGAAAATTATTTATTTCTTCGCCTTTCCCAGAAAATATCAATGATTCATCAAAATCTTCAGTATTCAGGCGGATCATTAAACTATCTCCCTTTTCTAGATAAACGTACTGCAGTTCCGGACTATGGTCAAAATGATATAGACCTTCCACAACGGTATCCAATTTTATACTGAATCTATTTTCGCTATCAAGTTTAGCTGAATCTATGACAACATCATCCTTAAATAGGACAACATATTCGCTTGTGGGATTTACAATTTCACCAGCAAAGAATGCACCAGGGGATTTTTTTTCTATCGAACCGCAACCAACTAGTGCAATAAGAAAAGAATATAGTAAAGGTTTATTCATATGAGAATAGCTACTTTATAGTGAACAAATCTAATAAACTCAACAGATACAGGCTGTTAATTGTGAGTTAAATCTATTGGCTCTTAGTTAAAATGACACCTAAAGGCATTGTAATATAGTTGCTTGAACGGGTTTATTTTTGTTATTTTTGCACAAAATTTAAAACATTACATATGCTGTCAGTATCAAATTTATCTGTGCAATTTGGGAAAAGGGTTCTTTTTGATGAAGTAAACGTATCCTTTACACAAGGTAATTGTTATGGTGTTATTGGTGCCAATGGAGCTGGGAAGTCCACATTTTTACGAATTCTATCGGGACAAATAGACCCCACATCCGGTCACGTTCACTTGGAGCCAGGGAAAAGGATGTCCATCTTGGAACAGAACCACAATGCCTATGACGAATATACTGTTTTGGAGAGTGTGGTAATGGGCAATAAGCCTTTGTTCAAGATAAAAAAGGAGATAGATGCCCTTTATGCCGACTACAGTGATGAGAATGCGGATAGAATAGGGGAGTTGCAGGTGCAATTTGAGGAAATGAACGGTTGGAATGCCGACAGTGATGCTGCAGCCCTATTGTCCAATTTGGGAATTACCGAGGAATATCATTATACCTTAATGGGCGACTTGGATTCCAAACTTAAGGTTAGGGTCTTATTGGCACAGGCATTGTTTGGCAATCCGGATGTGTTGATAATGGATGAGCCTACCAACGACTTGGATTATGAAACCATTAATTGGTTGGAGAACTTCCTTGCCGATTATGAGAACACCGTTATAGTAGTATCTCACGATAGGCACTTTTTAGATTCTGTTTGCACCCATATTGGAGATATAGATTTCGGAAAAATGAACCTATACTCAGGGAACTATACGTTCTGGTACGAGAGTAGTCAATTGGCTGCTAGACAAAGGGCACAGCAGAACAAAAAATCCGAGGAAAAGGCCAAGGAATTGCAGGAGTTTATTCAAAGGTTCAGTGCCAACGTGGCAAAGAGTAAACAGGCCACTTCCAGAAAGAAGATGTTGTCCAAATTAAAAATTGAGGATATAAAGCCTTCAAGCAGACGTTACCCTGCCATTATTTTTGATAGGGAAAGGGAGGCAGGAGATCAGATATTGAACGTTGAAAAGCTTTCCGCTTCAACAGAAGAGGGCGAGATTTTGTTTCAGGATGTCAATATTAATCTGGCCAAGGGAGATAAAGTGGCAATAATTTCGAGGGATTCAAGGGCCACAACGGCATTTTACGAGATAATAAACGGCAATAGAAAGGCGGACAGTGGTTCCTTTCAATGGGGTGTAACTACCAACCAATCTTACTTGCCTGCGGATAATGCCTCCTTCTTTACCGAAGATATCAACTTGGTAGATTGGTTAAGGCAATGGGCCAAAACGGAAGAAGAAAGGGAAGAAGTAAATATTAGGGGCTTTTTGGGGAAAATGTTGTTTAGCGGTGAGGAAGCCTTGAAAAAATGTACGGTTTTATCCGGAGGTGAAAAGGTACGCTGCATGTTGAGCAGAATGATGTTGATGAGGGCCAATGTAGTTATGTTGGACGAGCCTACCAACCATTTGGATTTGGAAAGTATAACCACCTTCAATAATTCCTTGAAGAATTTTAAAGGTACCGTTCTCTTTACAACCCATGACCACGAATTTGCTGAAACTGTGGCGAATAGGGTAATAGAATTAACTCCTAAAGGTAATATTGATAGATATTTGACGTTTGATGATTATATGTCCGATAAGACTATAAAGGAGCAGCGCAACAAAATGTACGCCGTTCCGGTGTAGTGTTGTAGGACCCAAATTCTTACTTTATGAAAACCTACCTATTCATATGCATGTTTATTGCATGTCTTGTCATAGGCTGTTCGGAAGAAGGAGTTGGGGATAAGATAGACGAATCTCCAAGCCTGTTGGCCGACTATACCGTTTTGCTTCATAAAGACGGGCTTATGAGAACTGCTCTTTTAAATGCCGATTCGGACGGTATTACCGTAAACCCCGGTATTGATGAGTTTGAGATGGTACCTGTGCCGCAACTATTCTACAGGGACGGCTTCAAAATAGGATTTTATATCCCCAAGGAGGACTGCAGTGCCAGCCTTACCATCCACGATTTTAGCGACGGTAAAGTGGAACATAGTACTGTGTTTGCTGAGGGTTTGAATTGTGACCGTGATGTAAAATCCATTGCTTTTTCCGGAAATAAAGCTTTGTTGGCCTATGTTGTACCTAGGGACGCCAAAGAAGACGATTATTTTTTAAGGATTTTGGATCTAACGGAAAGTCCTGGTTCTTTTACCGATGTATCCCTGGCCAAAGAACCCATACAACTTTTGGTATCCAATAACAAAGCCTTTGTCCTATGTATGGATACCGATGTTACCAACAGATATGCGCTTATGTCCATAAATGTTGATAACGGGGCCCTTACCCATGAGGTTGACCTGGGGGCCGATGTCCTAAAGATATCACAGGATGGAATGGGCAATATTCTGGTAAGTTATCCCAATTTACATAGCCTAATTGATGGGAATACAATGATCTTGGGTATTACGACCAATTATCTGCTGGGAAAAGAGCCAAAGTTTGGGTATGCCAAATCTGAATTTTTCGGGAACCAGACGATGTATTACCCTATGGAATCGGGGTTAAAAAGTTCCTATCCCCATATTGCCGCAGTTTATGATTTTAAGGAAAATATGTCTGTCCTATACATTTATGAAAACTTTCTTAGCCTGGAGGAGAGAAGCCTAAAATACGAAATAGAGGATACTACAATGGTTTCCTATGATGCCAAAAATAATTTGATTTTGATAGGCTATAGAAAAAAAGGGGGTAATGGCAAAGGAGGATTAATGAGGATAAAGCCAATACCGGATCCTAAATTTCTGGATAACGTTGATTTGGACGGCATTCCAATGGAATTGTTTCCCAATTAAAATCTGACAGTACTGAAAGAATTTGTTCTAAGTTTTTAGGTATTTGGAGTTCCAGATGGCAGGATTAAAATTTTTGCCCAAGGCAAAGCCATAAAATATTACGATAGAGGCTAGACATTTAAACATAAAAAAGAAAATTACCCAAAATTGAAAACTGGAACTTTCTTTGGAGAACAATCCGTTGGGGACCAACAGGGTAATTAGATAACTAATACCTACAACCAGGGCAATTAGATTTACCAGGCTTTTAAAAGGCCACATCAATATTTTTCTCAGTGGATGTAGATCGCGGCCCCATTTATGGATTAAATAGTAATGGTCATTGCCGATCGGGGCAAATAAAATGGGATCATCCCTGTCTTCTAATTTAAAAAGTTTTGAGGGCGCAAGTATCTTAAATCCTTTTAATTCCAGTTCATGTTCTTTTTCCAGTTTTTTTATTTTGGAAATGGCATCCTGAGGAATTTCACCTTTAAAATAACGGGAATCCAAAAAACGCAACCTATAATCTATCGCTATTTTTTTTATATGCCTAACATGGTATATTTCGGCAGTTTCCAATAGATCAAAATTGAAATCATTGGAAATTACGGTGTTCTTACTATTAAGGTTGACTTCGATTCTTTTCTGGGTATCCTCCTCTTTGGCTAAAAGGCGATATACTTCATTTAAAATTTTATCGGCAGACTTGTCCCTTTGCTTTGCCAGAATAAGCTTTTCCCGAATATTGGTTCTTCTCAATAACATTTTATATTCTTTTATAGCAATTGTTATAAAGTTAAGGAATTAAGGTTTTCGATTTTGGTTTAAAGCGTTAAAAATTGAAAATATGCAATGAAACCTTTAGTAATATGGTGTATTCGTAACCTATATTTCAATATTGTGATATTTTAAAATTAGTTAATAACTTTTTTTAAAACAACGAACTGAATATTGTATATTGTCGACGAATTTGACCGTTTATCGATTTTTTTGTAATTCCCAAGCCCAGAACCTATGAAAAGCTATGTGTCCGTTTGCGCCCTATTATTTTTAATCACCTCTCTTGGTTATGGCCAAACGTCGTTCAAAGAAAATAGCTTTTTAAAAAAGGAAAATTCCATTATAGAAAGTACCGCAGATTCTGGACACCATAATACCTTGTTGGAAGCTGTAAAGGCAGCCAATTTGGACAAGATTTTGGATGAGGATGGTCCGTTTACTGTTTTTGCACCTTCGGATATGGCTTTTAAAAAGCTCTCTAAAGTAAATTTGAAAGAATTATTGTTACCAGAAAATAAAAGGGAGCTCTTTTCGCTTTTAACCTACCATATTGTTGCTGGCAACATAACGGCCTCCAAAATTTTAAAGGCTTTGTGCAATGGGAATGGAAAAGCAAGTTTTACTACTGTACAGGGCGATAAAATTTTCGCTTCCATGGATGGATTGGATATTGTACTCACGGACAAGGCTGGAAATAAGGCCAAAATAACCAATGCTGACGCCAATCAATGCAATGGCATTATCCATGAGATAGACAGTGTTATCCTGCCCAATGCCCTTTCAGCTGCAAATTTACCGTAATTCGGCTCCTAATTCGCTTTCGTAGCGCTGTAAAAGCTTGTTCATTATCTTATCTATCTGCTTATCCGTCAGGGTGCCGTTTTCATCCTGCAAGGTATAGCTTACAGCATAGGACTTTTTGCCTTCGGGTAAATTTTTACCATTGTAAACATCAAAAAGGTTCACATTGGTTAAAAATTTCCGTTCAGTCTGAAGTGCGATATCATAAATCTGCTTAAAACTTACCTTTTCGTCCACTAAAAGCGCGTAGTCTCTCTTTACTTCAGGGTATTTTGGAATCTCTTTATAGATTATTTTGCTGTTCACAATGGCTTCCAAAATATAATCCCAGTCAAAATCCGCAAATAGAACCTCTTCCTTAATATCGAACTCCTTTAAAATGGATTTCTTTACAACTCCAAGACTCACCACTACCTTTTTGTCTAATAACAAAGAAATTCCCTCAGATAGAATATCACTGGAATTGGGTTGGGAAATAAGTTGGGTAAGTCCCAACCTGTTCAGGAGATTTTCCACAATAGCTTTTAGGTAAAAGAAATCTGCCTTTTTGGGAGCTGTAGTCCAGGTATCTTCCAATCTGTTCCCGGTAACAAGAATGCTTAAATGCTTTTTTTCCTCTCTTTGGGTTTGATATTGATGATAGGTTTTTCCAAATTCGAATATTTTAAGGTTGTGCATCTGCCTATTGCTGTTGTGGGCAATGGCCTCCAAACCTGAAAACAGCATAGACTGCCGCATTACCGATAGATCGGTGCTAAGAGGGTTTAACATGCTAATAGTATGCTCTTCCCTAATATCTTCCGATAAGTTATTGTAGACGGGGGAAGTTAAGCTATTGGCCAATATTTCATTAAATCCTTTTGAAGCTAAAAAATTACCAATTATGTTTTGGATCTTATAGTCCTCAAATTTGGAAGTAGGGGCAATGGAGGCGTTCAATTTTTCTTTGAACTCTACATTATTATAGCCAAAAACGCGGAGAATTTCCTCAATAACATCTACCTCTCTTTGTACATCCACACGGTAAAAAGGAATGGATAATCCCAGTCCGGATTCCGTAACATTTTTAACCTTTATGTCCAATGATGCCAGAATGGATTTTATGGTGTCTTTAGGTATTTCCTGACCTATCAGCTTGTTAATTTTGTCGAAAGTCAAAAATACGTGGTAGTCATCCTTCTTTTTAGGATATATATCTACAATGTCCGAGGTAATATCACCGCCAGCAATTTCGTGGATAAGCAGTGCAGCTCGTTTTAGGCAATATTCTACATTATCTATATCTATCCCCCTTTCAAAACGGAAGGAAGCATCTGTATTTATACTGTGTCTTTTGGCTGTTTTTCGTACGGATACTGGATTAAAGAAGGCACTTTCCAAGAAAATACTACTGGTGCTTTCCGTTACCCCGGAATTTTGCCCGCCCAGGACTCCAGCTATACAAAGTGGTTTTTCCGTATCGCAAATCATAAGATCCTCTTCGTTCAAAGTACGTTGAACCCCATCCAAAGTGGTAAATTTGGTTCCTTTGGGTAGTGTTTTGACCACTATTTTGTTTCCCTTGATCTTTGCAGCATCAAAGGCGTGCAAGGGCTGCCCCAATTCGTGTAACACATAATTGGTAGCGTCCACTACATTGTTCTTTGGAGTAATTCCAATAGATTTTAATCTGTTTTTTAGCCAGTCAGGCGATGGTTGTACAATTAGATTGCTAATGGTTATTCCACAATATCTTGGAGCCAGTTCGCTCTTAATTACTTCAACGTCAATTTTTAATGATCGGTTTACAATATTGAAATTGGTCACTGGAGGAGTTATCAATTCCTTAAGGATGTCCTTTTGCTTAAATCCGGCTTTTAAATCCCTGGCAACTCCAAAGTGGCTCATGGCATCGGCCCTATTTGGGGTTAGCCCAATCTCAAATACCTCATCCACTTCAACTTCGAAAACTTCCGAACAGGGGGTTCCAACCTTTAAACCATCTGGGAGTACCATAATTCCGTCGTGGCTTTCGCCTAATCCTAGCTCATCTTCGGCACAGATCATACCATGGCTTTCCTCTCCACGAATCTTTCCTTTCTTTATGACCCAGGCTTCTCCCTCCGCCGTATAAAGGGTTGTTCCTATGGTAGCTACAGGTACCTTTTGTCCGGCCTCTACGTTGGGTGCACCACAGACAATTTGCAACGGAGCTTCAAGACCAATATTTACAGTGGTCAATTTTAATTTATCCGCGTTAGGATGCTTTATGCAGGTTAAAACTTCACCAACCACAATTCCTTTCAATCCTCCTTTGACAGATTCAAAAGGAGAAATACCCTCAACCTCCAGGCCCAAGTCAGTTAATAATTCAGCTGTCCTATTGGAATCCCAGTCAATTTTCAAGAACTGCTTCAACCAGTTGTAAGATATTTTCATCGAGTTTTTTTAAAGACCTCAAATATAAAACAATGCTAGAAGACATTCAATACGTATTTGATTGAATGTTTTATTTTTTATTATCCAAAAATTTTTGTTACTTAACTTCGTGTTTTTTCAAACATTCTTTTCATTTCATGAGACCACCTTGTGAATTGGGCCAAAAATTCCCTTCAAGAGAGGTTCCCCCTCAATTTAATTGTTAATGATTTAAGATGAGGCGTATTTTCTTCATATTTATTCTATTTATACTGTTCAATAGCTGTAAGGATTCTGAGGCCGTTGTTTTGGCAGAAGGTATTTGGTTGGCCGAATTGGAACTGGGTGACGATCAAAGCTTGCCTTTCAATTTTAAACTAAAGAACACCGGGAGTGGGGGCTACGCTATTGAATTGTACAACGCAGATGAAACTATTTTTATTGATGAAATAAAGGTGAAGGGCGATTCGGTGGTTATTAGAATGCCGGTTTTTGAAGGATACTTGGCAGGAAAATTTACAGCCAATGAGATAAATGGAAAATTTATTAAGGAAAATGAAGAAAGGGTTATGCCCTTTAGGGCTATCCACGGAATTAAGGAGCGCTTTAAAAGTGAAGGTATTCCGAATACCAATATTTCCGGTGACTGGGAGGTGGAGTTTAGGCCAGAAAATGAGAAGAGCTACATGGCCAAGGGTACCTTTAGACAAGTAGATGACAAGGTTTCCGGGACTTTTAGGACCGCTACGGGGGATTATCGTTTTTTGGAAGGAATCAATAGTGCGGACTCGGTAAAGTTTTCCACTTTTGATGGTGCCCGAGCATATTTATTTAAAGCCAAAATCACGGATAGCACCATGGTGGGAGTGTTTTACTCGGGAAATCATTCCAAGGAATTTTTTGTGGCGAAAAGAAACGAAAACTACAAGTTGCCCAATTCCGAGACCTTGACCTATATGAAAAAAGGGCATGACAAACTAAGCTTTTCCTTCCCGGATTCCGAGGGTAATTTGGTTTCGTTGAGTGATCCTGTTTTTAGGGATAAAGTGGTAATCGTTCAGATTATGGGGACCTGGTGCCCAAACTGTTTGGATGAAACCAAGTTTTTGGTAGATTATCTACAAAAAAATTCAAAGGAAAAAATAGCTGTTATCGCCCTTGCTTTCGAGTACGCTAAAACAAAGGAAGCCGCCTTTAATTCGATTGATAGACTAAAAGATAGAATAGGGGTCCAATACCCCATTTTGTTGGCACAATATGGAGGTATAAGCAAGGAAATGGCACAAAAAAAATTGCCCATGTTGAATCATGTAATATCCTTCCCAACTACAATAATTGTAGACAAAAGGGGTGATGTGCAAAAAATATACACGGGTTTCAACGGTCCGGCAACGGGAAGTAATTACGACAGTTTTAAGAAAGATTTTCACAACTTCATACTTCAGCTTCTTGAGGTATAAAGCAATCGGATTTAAATTACGGGATACACTAGCTGGAAGTTTCCTTCCTATTTTTAAGAAAGAGGAAAATCCATGAAAAAGTATGTATACTTGGAGGCAATTAGATAATGGTAGATCTTCCCAACCCTATGTTTTCGTAATTATAATTGTGGTTCTCATCAGAATCTATGATGTTTCCGGCAATAAAATCACCTACCTGACTTGTGCCATATTTGCTTGAAGTGTTCAAATCCTTGGTAACCACATGTTTTTTCATGGACTTGTCTACCGCTATTACTACAGCCAGCGACTCTTCATGCATTCCAAAATGGCTCAACATCATGGCCGTAGATAATATGGAGGCTATGGGATTGGCTATATTTTTTCCAGCTGCCTGGGGGTAGGAACCGTGAAAGGGTTCAAACATGGCATGTTCATTGCCTATCGAGGCCGATGGCAGGAGTCCCTTGGATCCGCAAATGGCACTGCCTTGGTCGGATAAAATGTCGCCGAACATATTATCGGTCAGGATAACATCAAAGTCGTTCGGATCCAACATCATTTTCATGGCAGCATTATCCACAAATAAAAAATCCAATTGTACTTCCGGATAGCTTTCAGATATTCTGGTTACAACTTTGCGCCATAGCCTAGAGGTCTCCAAAACATTGGCCTTGTCTACCAATGTCAATTTTTTACGTCTGTTCTTGGCAGCCTTAAAGGCTAAATGGGCAATTCTACTGATTTCCTTTTCGGAGTATTCACATAAATCCGAAGCAACGGTCCCGTCTTCACTAAGTTTTTTTTCACCGAAGTAGATTCCACCGGTAAGTTCACGATAGATTACGAAATCCGTTCCAAAAATAACGTGTTTTTTTAGAGGGGATTTATTCACCAAAGTTGGAAAAATCTTGACGGGCCTAATATTGGTAAAAAGTTGCAATTCCCTGCGCAGTTGAAGCAATCCTTGTTCCGGGCGTACTCTTGCACTTGGGTTGTCATCATATTTTAGTGTGCCTATGGTCCCAAAAAGAATAGCATCTGAAGCCTTGCAAAGGTCAATGGTCTCCTTTGGTAGGGGGGAGCCGTATTTGTCCATGGCAACAGCTCCGATCAACCCTTCTGTATAGGTGAAATGATGGTTGAAGGTCTCCTCAACGGCCTGCAAACATTTTACAGACTGTGCCAAGACCTCAGGACCAATTCCATCTCCCCCTAAAAGAGCAATCTTTAGATTCATTTTAAGCTATGCTTTTTATTTTAATGCCACTGGCAATGATGATATCATGGATATCCTCGTCAAAAATTTCTTTCTGCTTATCCGCAAATTTTAAAAACTCCTGATAAACCACATCCAGTTGGGTCTTGGTAAGTTCGTATCCTACATTTTTTGCCCTATAGGCCAATGCCGCCCTACCACTTCTTGCGGTAAGGACAATGGAAGACTCGTTTACCCCAACATCTGCTGGATCTATTATTTCATAGGTCTCCCTATTTTTGATTACTCCGTCCTGATGAATCCCCGAGCTATGGGCAAACGCGTTGGCACCTACTATGGCCTTGTTGGGTTGCACGTACACTCCCATTTTTTGGGATACCATCTGACTGGTATCGTATAGCAATTTGCTATTGATATTGGTATCAAGGTTCAGGGTAGGGTGTTGTCTTAAGATCATTACCACTTCCTCTAGGGCAGTGTTCCCAGCCCGTTCTCCAATACCATTGATAGTACATTCAATTTGTCTGGCACCATTGATTACGCCGGCTATGGAGTTTGCGGTTGCCAATCCCAGGTCATTATGGCAATGACAGGATAAAATAGCCTTATGTATACCAGTTACGTTTTCTTTTAGGTATTTTATTTTAGCTCCGTATTCATCCGGCAAACAATAACCTGTTGTGTCGGGAATATTTAAAACCGTTGCACCTGCCTTAACGACTGCTTCACAGACCCTTGCCAAAAATTCGTTATCCGTTCTACCTGCATCCTCGGCATAAAATTCTACATCCTCAACAAAGGATTTGGCATAACTTACCGCCTCTACGGCCCGTTCTATTATAGCCTCCTTGTTGGAGTTGAACTTAAATTTAATATGTGATTCCGAAGTTCCGATACCTGTATGTATCCTTGGTCTTTTAGCATATTTTAAGGCCTCTGCAGCTACTTCAATGTCTTTTTTAACAGCACGCGTAAGTCCACATACCGTTGCATTCTTTACAATTTTTGAAATCTCCTGCACAGAATTAAAATCTCCTGGACTGGAAATTGGAAAACCCGCTTCTATAATATCTACCCCTAAAAGATCAAGTCTTTCAGCGATAATTAATTTTTGGTCCGTATCCAATTTACATCCGGGGACTTGCTCTCCATCTCTAAGTGTCGTGTCAAAAATATGTACCTTTTCTTTGCTCATTATATTTACGTAATTTTATGTGCGCTATACGAATATAGTACTAGTAGGTTTGCTAGTCCTAATCGCAAAATAGCATTTACAACGTTAAATAACTTTTTGAAGTATTTAAAGCACTGATTATCAATTATATAAACCTTTATTATTACGATGACAAATGCTCATAAAGATGCATTATTCGTTTTGGTCAAATCACTTTCCAAGTCAGAGAAACGACAATTTAAATTGTATGTTGGGCGCTTGGGAGTGAATACCGATGCCAAATTTCTTGCGCTTTTTAATTTAATGGATAAAATTAAGGTATATGATGAAAAATTAATACTGGAGAATGGGATTGTAAAGAAGGCCCAATTGTCCAACTTAAAGGCCCATCTATACAAACAGATCTTGGTGAGCCTTAAATTAAACCCGGTAAATCAGAATATAAGGGTTCAGATCCGTGAGCAATTGGATTTTGCTACAATTCTTTACCAAAAGGGACTTTATAAGCAGAGTCTTAAAATATTGGATAAGGCCAAGGCTACCGCAATTGAAAATGAGGAGAAGAATGTGGCCTATGAAATTGTTGAATTTGAGAAGTTGATAGAGACCCAGTATATTACCCGTAGTATCCCGGACAGGGCTGATGAACTGGCAGTACAGGCCAAGCAACTTTCGGCACAAAATGTAATTACCAGTAAATTATCCAACCTGGCTCTTCAGCTATATGGGCAAATGTTAAAAATTGGCTATGTTAGAAGCGATGAGGATATTAAAAGGGTTCAGAAATATTTTGACAAGCACTTGCCCAAATATAATATTGAAGACCTGGGTTTTAGGGAAAAGCTTTGGTTGTACAAGGCACATCTCTGGTACAGTTTTCTGACCCAGGATTTTTTGTCCTGCTATAAGTATTCCAGTAAATGGGTAGATCTATTTTATGATAATAAGGAAATGATCTATTTAAACCCCGTATTCTTTTTGAAGGGAAACCATTATTTGTTGGAATCCTTATTTTATGTAAAATATAGCTCCCAATTCAAGGAAACCTTGGAGAAATTGGAAAAAATTGTGGGAAGCAAGGAATTTCCGGACAATGACAATATAGCGTCCTTGGCCTTTTTATATATCAATTTAAATAAACTAAACCTTCATTTCCTGGAGGGCAATTTTGAAAAGGGCCTTTATTTGGTCAAAATCGTAGAATACGGAATCAATAAACATAAGGACAGGATAGACCAGCATCACGTCATGGTATTGTACTATAAGATTGCCTGCCTTTATTTTGGAAATGGGGACAACAAAACCTGTATTCAGTATTTAAAGAGGATCATTAATAATAAGAACCTGAAAATGCGGGAAGATTTAATGTGCTTTGCCCGAGTGCTAAGTCTAATTGCCCATTATGAGGCCGGTATGGACTATCACTTGGAAGTGCAGTTGAAAAGCACCTATAAGTTCCTGTTAAAAATGAACGATCTACACGCCGTACAAAAAGAAATGATCAAATTTTTAAGACGCTTGGGCGATATTTTCCCCCATGAGCTGCCCAATGAGTTCCAAAAGCTGTACGATGAATTAAAGAAATATGAAAACCATCCCTATGAAAAACGAGCTTTCTTATATTTGGATATTATTTCTTGGTTGGAAAGTCATCTACAAAATAAACCCGTAGCACAAATTATTAAGGAGAAGGCCATGTCCGTTACCAGATAAAATATATTCTTGAAAAGCAAAAGCCTTCACATAAACCATCTGCTGGAGATTAATCTGGCCATGATTTTTATAAGTACTTCAGGAGCTCTGGGTAGATATGTACAGTTGCCGGTACCCGTTACCATAGCTAGTAGGGCCGGCTTGGCATTTTTGTTTCTGTTGCTCTATTGTAAATGGAAGAAAATTTCGTTCCGCATTGCCAAAAAAGATTACCCTATTATTTTTTTAAGTGGTATTTTCATGGGGATTCATTGGTTGACCTATTTCTATGCCCTGCAGCTTTCCAGTGTGGCCATTGGCATGTTGTCCATGTTTACATACCCTATCATAACTGCCTTATTGGAACCTTTGATTTTAAAAACGTCGTTCCAAAGAATTCATTTTGTTCTGGGACTTTTGGTATTGGCTGGGATCTATTTGTTGGCTCCCGACTTTGAAACCGGCAATTCGCATATTGTGGCCGTGGGTCTTGGTGTTTTTTCGGCACTGGTCTATGCTATCAGAAATATTATCTTAAAGTCCAGGGCGGCCCATTACAACGGATCCTTAATGATGACCTATCAAACGGGCATAGTAGGGTTTATTTTGGCACCGGCATTTTTTATTTATAATGTGGATGCTATTGCCGATCAATGGCCGGCACTTTTAACATTGGCCCTGTTCACTACCGCTATTGGGCATACCTTGTTCCTCAATTGTTTTAAGCACTTTAGCATTACTACAGTGAGTATCTTAAGCAGTGTGCAACCGGTATACGGAATATTGATAGGGGTGGTTTTTCTTTCGGAAATTCCGAGTTGGACAACGGTAATGGGAGGGATACTTATTTTAAGCTCAGTAGTTATTGAGAGTGTAAGGTCTTACAAATAAATTCTATACTAGTTATTTATACCGGAAGTATTTGGATTATACTCCTTGGTCAGGCTTTCGGTAAGTTTTTCGAACTCGTTGTTTTTGGCCATTCCTCTTACTTTAACGGGGTCGAAATTTCCATTAAAATACAGAAATGAACCCGTTTTGTTATTATTGTTGAAGATTAAAATTTCCTTGACCGAATTTTTGCGTTCCCTTACGGAAACCACGGAACGTTTTAAATCATCATTTTTGCGAAAAATCTCGATAAAGGAATTTCCTGTAATTCCGTTCATTTGCTTGTTCAGAAAATCGGCCTTTGCAGGAGTTTCTACGGGAAACTGCATATACCTCAAATCTCTGGTATCTCCTATCAATGCATTTATTTCCGGCGATATATTGCTTAATAGGGATATCATAAAATGGGGTACGCGGATGGCGGTAACCTGGTTGTCATTTTTATGGGCCTCATAAAAGGTATCTATAGAATTGTAACTTCCACAAGAGACCAATAACATCATACCAAAAATAAATAGTGTTGTTTTGCCCATGGAAATATTTTTTACGTTGGCCACAGTAATATGGCCTTTGTTAAAGGTAATGAAAATTTAATCACTAAGAGGGATTTGAATGCTCTGACGCCCGCCCGTTCCGTTCGGGCAGGCCCGCCCAAACAGAACGGGAGGGTGTGGAATGTTGTCTGCAGTTTACTTCCGATGTCTCATTGGCCTGAGGTAATTTACTTACAGGCGTTCCAAACGCTGTCCTCAGGGGGTGGCGCTATAAGTTGCAACAATTCTTTCTTTACGGGATGTATAAAAGAAAGGCTTCTGGCATGAAGATGTATGCTACCGTCTTTATTGCTACGGTCTGCCCCGTATTTTAAATCCCCTTTTATGACACACCCAATAGCTGCCAATTGTGCCCTAATTTGATGGTGCCGTCCTGTTTTTAAATCGATTTCCAATAAAAAATACCGGTCTAGGTGCTTAATGACCTTATAGTCTAAAATGGCTTTTTTGCTATCTGGAACTTCCTTTTTATGGCCGTAGGATTTATTCTGTTTAGGATTGCGTTTCAACCAATGGGTCAAGGTATCCGCTTCCTTATCGGGCATTTTATTGACTACCGCCCAATAGGTCTTTTGGGCATCTTTTTCAGCAAACAATTTGTTGAGCCTTGGCAGGGCCTTTGAGGTTTTGGCAAAGACCACAATTCCTGTGGTTGGCCTATCTAACCGGTGTGCCACCCCTAAATAAACGTTCCCAGGTTTGTTGTGTTTTGTTTTTATATACTGTTTTACAACCTCACTTAGCGGAGTGTCCCCGGTTTTATCGCCCTGCACTATATCGCCAGCCCTTTTATTAATGGCTATAAGGTGGTTATCCTCGTATAAAACCTGAAGATTCTCAGGGGTAGAAATTGTTTTAGTGGACACTTGTATAGAATTGATTATCTAGTTCATAGGCCGTTCGCGCAATAAAGGGCAGACCCTATACGGGATATCTGTTGCCTCTTTAGTATTGCTCCTCGTCGCTTGGGAAGTCCCTCGTTTTTACATCGTCTACATACTTGGAAATAGCATTGCCCATTTCCTCAAATAAGTTAAGATACCTCCGCAAGAATCTTGGATTAAATTCCTGGGTTATTCCCAAGAGGTCGTGAATTACCAGTACTTGGCCATCTACACCATTACCTGCCCCAATGCCTATAATGGGAATGGAGACACTTTCTGCTACTTCCTTGGCCAATTTGGCGGGTATTTTTTCAAGAACTATTGCAAAACATCCCATTTTTTCCAAAAGTTTGGCATCTTCAATGAGTTTATGTGCTTCGTCTTCCTCTTTGGCCCTTACAGTGTAAGTGCCAAATTTATAAATGGATTGGGGGGTTAGGCCCAAATGTCCCATTACCGGTATGCCTGCGTTTAGAATTCTTTTTACAGATTCCTTTATTTCCTGTCCACCTTCTACCTTTACGGCATGGGCACCACTTTCTTTCATGATTCGGATGGCGGAGCGCAATGCCTCTTTTGGATCACTTTGATAACTTCCGAAAGGTATGTCTACAACCACGAGGGCGCGGTTTACCGCCCGTATTACAGAAGAGGCATGATAGATCATTTGGTCTAAGGTAATGGGCAGGGTGGTTTCATGTCCGGCCATAACATTACTGGCAGAATCTCCCACCAATATTACATCTACATTGGCAGCATCGACAATTTTTGCCATAGAATAATCATAAGCCGTTAACATGGATATTTTCTCTCCGTTTTTTTTCATATCAACGAGAGATTTGACAGTTACTCTTTTGTATTCTTTTTTGGTAGCGGACATCTAAATTGTATTTGGTGGGATAAAAGTAATGATTTGTTCCAAAAATTGTGAATCTAGCAATAGTTAGTTCCCAATTTTTTATTTTTTGATTATTTTTATATGACGGTCAAGACCTTATAAATATGAATAATACTAGGCTTTTCTTTTTAGTTTTGTTGATGGCATTTAATTTTGGCAATGCCCAGAATAATGCGGAGAAGATGGTTAAAAGGACCATAGAAGCATTTTTTGAGGCCTTTCACCAACAGGATTCAATGGCATTAAAGGAAACGGTTTCCAAGGATATTGTGCTACAGACCATAGGAAAGGATGCAGATGGGAGGGAAGTGGTGAAAACCGATGATTTTAACCATTTTTTAAAATCTATAGTATCCATACCCGCCACCACAAAATTTGAAGAAAAAATAATGTCCTATAATATTCAAATTGATGGTGCCATGGCCAATGCATGGACCAACTACGAATTTTGGGTAAACGATAATTTTAGCCATTGCGGTGTAAATTCCTTTCAATTGTTTAATGACCAAGGCGCTTGGAAAATTATATATTTGATCGATACTAGAAGAAAAGAGGGCTGTGATTAATTGGTACTATTGGTTTTTTATTGTTGAAATAAATTCTATCAAGGCTTGCGGTTGATCGGTTTGTATTACAAATATAATCTATTGTATTGGTGTTGAAAATAGGGGGTCCGGGGGAGGACTTCAATAAGAATTTTGAATGAACGATAATAAAAAAGCTACTTCCCTTGGTTAAGGGAAGGTGGATCCTTCGCTGGTAGGCGGTGGAGACAGAAGGGATTGCAAACCCGAGCCTAGGGGGAAGATTGGAGTTCATGGGAATAAAACACACCCCTAACCGCCGCCAAAATGCGGGGCAGGCCTTCACAAGGGAACCCTCCCTAACCCTCCCCCATGGGGAGGGTATTAGTTAGGTGCTAATATTGTTTAATCTAAAAAGATTCCCCTCCTTGGGAGGGGGGTAAGCCTACCATAGTTGGCAGACAGGTTTGCTTTGAGGTAATGGACTTGGCCAAGTTCATATTTTTAGGGAATCTTTGAAAAAATAATTAACGATTTTCCTAGGAAGAAAGGAATTTAATTAAAGCTTCAGGTTGATCAGTTTGTATACCATCGACCCCTAGATTCATTAGTTTCTGCCATTCCTTTTGCCATTTCTCGGGATTATTCCCATCATCGTCTACAAATACTTTGACACCTTTAGAATGTAATTTTTTTACAAAGGATTTGGAGATATGGTCCATGTCCGAAGCCATATATTTAGGGGAATATCCTTGCAGAACTTTCTTTATGTTTTTCTTGGTGCCGGGGTCTGGCATAATAAAGCATTCGGGACAGTTGGCCTTTATGGCCATAAGTTCAGTATGGGCACTGGCAGGGAGGTACCAAACAATGTCCTCCTGCATGCCATATTTTTTAATGATCGGAATCAAGGCTTTGGGATCTGCCTCTTTTAAGTCCAGATAAATACCAATTTTGTCCTGGCACAGTGCCAGGATTTCCTCGAAGGTTGGAATTTTGGTATTGCGCCATTTTTCGTCCATTTTTATTCCAATGTCCATGGCACGTAATTGGGACAAGGTATAGTCTTTTACCTTTCCTTTCTGTTCCATAACGTAGGCATCTATGGTGGCATTGTGAACACTTACAAATTCCCCATCCTTGGTGGTCCTTACATCGATTTCCACAAAATCGCATCCCAGATCAATAGCCTTCTGATAGGCGGCCAAAGAATTTTCAGGAATTCCGTTATGGGCCCCTCTATGGGCTATGACATAGGTGTTGCCATTTTTTGGTTTGGGCAGCCCGTTTTGAGGGTAGCCATAACCATGACCCATAAGGACAATGAACAATACTATTATAAAGGGCCTATGCATTGTTTTATGCTTTAAATAACCGCATGGCTATAGCCAATATAGCGGTCTAGGGTTCAATGAGCTTATGGTATGCGGCCAAATAATAGGGTAGGAGGTAAAAGGTGCCTTCGTGTTCTGCATATCCATTACCTTCGTTATCATGGAGAACAGTGGCATCCCTATCCAATCTTACGTGGCCCCTTTCGTCTATTGGGAGTGCATAGGTGTCATTGCCCCAGCCCATATCTGCAGATTGTCCCGGTGTAGGGTCCAATTGTATGTCCAGGCGGTGGGTATTGTCCATATCATAACCTATGAGATCCAACGGAATGCGCTGTAAAGTTTCTGTCATGAACCGGTTGTTCAAGCTACTCTTGTAGTACCTGTCAATGCTGGCTTTGGCAAACAATGGATTTTCTGTAAACAGTTCTTGGGGCTTAAAAAAGCCTTCATCCACCTTTTGGGTAAAAAAACCGGCCATAGCTCCATAGAGTCCGTCCCAAAAGGCATTCTTTTGCTTGCTGATATGTAGCCAGGCATTCTCTAGGGCAATACGGTACATAATTTGTCTTTCCGGATTCTTCTCGTAATTTATGAGGCCGTACAGACTCATAAGACCTAGATTATTGTCCCAGGGCACTGCATTTTCTGGTGGAAAAAATTCTTTGGCGTGCATGGCGTAGATATCATAATTTTCCTTTTCGCGCAACATTTCGGCCACCTCATCATATTTGGGGTCTCCGGTTACATGCGAGGCTACATTTAGAAAGGAAAGCATCATCATGGCATTTAAACCGCGTTGGTCCCAGCCCCAAATGGAATTGAAATAGTCGGGATCAAAACTTCCCCAGCGTGTTGGTTTCCCATCATAATCCACTAATTTGAAACCATGTTTTATAAGGTGGTCGGTTACATCGGCGACCACTTGCTTAACGGCATCCTTTTCTTCCTTGGTCTCCGCAATCAAATCGTGATATATGCCATAATAAAAATAATGTCCGGCCAATTCGTCCGAGCTGGTATCGCATTTCCATCTATAATTTCCGTCATCACTAAGTGGAAAACGTGGAAAAATATCCTTCCAGAAGGGGTCGTTTTTTTGATGTCTAGTATTGTATTCCCTGCTGTATTGTTCGTTAACGGGTTCATGCCAATCCACAGGAATGATCACCCTTGCCGGAAACCCTGGTTCATGGGTAATGTCTACCAACCATTTTAGGGCAAAGAAGCTTCTGTTGGCCAGTTCCCTGGCCTCCGGATCTTTGGTAATGGCGTATCGGAAAGCCTGAGCTGCCCCGTACATAGCGGTATATTGCCCATCGTTATCGGAAATGGCCAATTCGCTGGTGTTAATATTGAATTGTTCGGTAAGATGGCTTTGGCAGATGAACCCCATCCTGTTGTGTCTGTCCTCTACCTGTTTTGTAAAATAGGCAGCCTTTTCCGCATAGGTCATTTTCTTGGAATCAATTTGGGCAAGGCCGTTCCTTGTGGCGATCCAAGCTGTGCCCATTGGGTCAACGGCAATACTATTGACATGGTTGTCCGGTAACCATCTGCGGTTAGTCCTATAGAAAAAAACATTCTCTTCAACCCTGAAAGCTCCATTTTTGGTACCAAACCAAACCTGACCTTTTGGTCCGGGGGCTACACAGGTGAAATGATTATAGGGCACTCCTTCCTTTCCTGTAAACAGTGTCCATTTACCTTTTTCCAAGCGGCCTATTCCTTGTTTGGAACCAAACCACAATCGGTTTTTTGTATCCACTGTTAGGGCCGCTACCTCTTTTAAGGCCCAACTGTAATTTTTGTCGGAGGGAAGCTCCTGCTTCCACTTAGTGTTGCCAATTTTCACATAAAGGCCATTTTCACAACCTACATAGTGGGTATTCCCGTAATTGATTGTGCTGAGGACTTTACCGGCCTCCTCTGGTAGGCCCTTGAATTTGGGTAGGGAGATGGCCGAATCACCCTTGTTGTTGGAGGTCCATTTGGAATTTTTCCATTCATATTGCCCAGCGGAGCTAATTGCTATAGGGGTATTGTCAACTATTAATATTTGATCAATATTGCCTTGGGGAAGTCCTTCAGAAATGCCGTTGATTACGGCAACATCCTGATAAAAAGTGGTCTCCTGTGCGAAGATCCCGGAGGAGAAATGAAGGATTAAGGCTAATGAAAACAGAATTCTGAACATATTGGTTTGGTTAAAGTTCTATGACAAATATTTGCATGGTAGGGGTATTCCCGTCTTTGGAAACCATTCGGTTGTAGGCTATTTTATGTCCATCGTGGGACCAAACCGGATTTTTTGGTGGATTTTGGGAAGGTTTGGTGAGGATAGTACTTTTGCCATCCTCTATTTTGAGGCCAACCAAAGAATTCTGCCACACATACACCAATCTATGATCTTTGGGATGCCAGCGAATACCGCCTTGCACGTCCGAGTCATGAAAAGTACGTTGTATGGCCTCGCCGCCCCAAGGGGATATAGTGAATATCTGTTTAATGTTATTGTCATCTTTGGCAATATAGGCAAGCATACTTCCCCCATAGGAGGAACGTACAATGCCTTCGCAACCGGGATTTTTGTTATTGGCCGTGTAGGTCAATCTACGTTGACGTGTTCCTTTGGGGGGTGCGGGCAAGCTAGTTTCTGTGCCTTCTAGGGCCGCGTCTCCCGGAATGGTAATATCTTCCGGTATATCCACAATATAAACTTCATCTACCTGTTCTCCATTGTTACTTATTGTAGAGCCTATAAAGGCCCTTGCCCTTTGTGTAGCTCCATCGGATTTTAGGTAACCCAAATGTCCTACCCAGCTGTCACCTGCCGCTTTGCTTATTTCATCGGAACCTGGCACTGGTTCTGGAACTACTTTTACCACTAGCACACTAAACCATTCCCCAGAAAAATTCTCCCCGTCCTGGGATTCAGGAACGGATATTGGGTGGTTTTTTTTGGAAACCCCAATGGTTCTAAGGTTATGGGTAAGGCCAGTGGAATCTTCCAACTTTTTCATAATGGCATCGTTATAGGTATACCCTATCCATTTTCCGTCACCGCTATATTCATGTCTATGGGTTCCTCCTCTAAGAGCCCCTACCGTATATGGAAATGAGATGTCCCTGGCATCCATAAAAATAGGTTCTCCGGGTTTGTCATCCTTTATAATTACTCCAGATCTACGCCATTGCTCGTAAGGTTTCTCTTCGGAACAGTTCAATAGTCCATGTATAAAGACTACCTCATTATTGGCATGACTATAGCTTACCGCGCCAACTCCCGGGCCATAGGCCTGGTTTTGTTGTAGTTCGTACAAAACCACTTTTTTGCCGGTTTTGACATGTATCTTTTCTATTTTTCCATTGCCGCCAATGCCACCTTTCTCTGTTCGCGTATCATAGACAAGCCATTCGTCATCTGGAGAAAAATTGTCATTGTTGTCCAAGTCATGGTTATAGGTGAGGTCCTGGGTAATTTGCTTTTCCATTTTATAATTATTTTGACCACAAGCACTAAATAGTATGGGAGTCACGAACAATAGGAGCATTGGTCTATTTTCAAATTTAAACTTCATAGGCTTTTTTGTGAAATCCATACTACTTAATTAGGTTGTTAATGTTGTAAATTCTATTCTTTAGTTATTTTTTTTCAGGAGCACTGATAACCCCTAAATATCGTCCCATCCAGTAGGGTAGCAACCAGGTGTCCCCGGCACTTATCAGTTGTTTACCATTCCCATCCCGATCCAAATCGAAAATATTTCCATTATGACGGTACAAGGGGGTCTCTGTCAAAGGCAATAGCTCCTTTGTACTTTGTAATCTAAAATTATCGGGTAGCAAGGTAATATCTTGGCGGTGGGAATTCTGCATTTCCCAATTCCTTAAATCCATTGGGTAATTTTTTAAAAACCAAATGGAATTGTCCAGATCAAAATCTTCGGCAGCTGTAGTAGCCGCATATATAAAATTCCATAGCGCATTTTTTTCAGGTCGTTCTGCCTGCCAATGGTCCTGTATACTTTTCTTGTAATCCTCCTGTAATTCTGGGGTGAAGGCGTAGGGGGTTAGTCCAAAATAGCCCAAAAAATACATTTCATCATCGGAATGGTTCCACTCGTGGGACAAGTTGGAACTAAGCTCATCGTTGTCCGAGTGACCAATTTGGCTTATAGGCCTCATCAGGTTTTCAAGATAGCCGTGTTCTTCCATTAACTGATAGGCGCTGGTTTTATATTTTTCCTTTCCTGTAAATTTATAGGCAGTTTGTAGAAAACCTATAATATTTGAGGAGCCCAGCCTGCGGTCACCTACATTTTTTGGAAAGCCGTTTATATAGGAGGGGTTCCATTTTCCCCAAAGTGTAGGTTCTCCGTCTACGTCAATAATGTAGTAGTCGTTGTCCACAATATAGCTCATAAGATTGTCCATGCATTCCAGTGCACGGTCTTTCCATGCTTGGTCGTCCACCAATTCCAGGATGGCCGTAAGCGCAAAAATTTGGCCAACGGTCTGATCACTGCTTACGGTTGTTCTCCAGGTCCAATTGGAATGATCATTTCCTGGGAGCCATTCACTTGCAGGACTGCCGGACAGGAGTTCCTTTTTTTGCCAGCCCGGTTTTTTTTCATTGACCACTTTATGATCCCGCTCATAACTCCTTGCAAACAAACCTTTTATGGTGGTGATGTGGTGTAGTCTTTCCATAGCCTCAAAAGATTCATAGGCATTTAGTTTGGCCTCCTCGGATCCGGTTACCTTATATCTGTACAACTGACTTACCAGATACATGGCCGTCCAAAGGTTATCACTGGGCTGATCTTTCATTACCGCGGAAGCATAGCCATTGGGGAGCTTGCTTACACTGCAGTTAAAGCCATATCTAATATTTTTTTCGCGTACCTGTTTTTCGTAGAACATGGCCTTGTCTTCCAGGGTCATTTGTTTGGTTTGTATACTTCCCACGCCATTATTGGTAAGTATAAGGACCGATTTTTCGGGACCTTTTGCAATACCAACTACTTCATTACCAGGCAACCAACGTTCCCCGGAATAGTAACTATAGCTGCCATTCTCCAGAAGTTTATAAGCACCCCATGTGGTTCCAAACCAAAGTGTGGCGTCAATTTCCTGAATAGTCGTTATTTCCGGCCATGGCACATTTTTAATAAGTTTATTCTCGCCCAAGTAGAAGTACCCTTTAGAGGTGCCTACCACAATTTTGGTACCCTCATTGGCCAGAGCAGCACAATTGATGCCTGAACCTACATAGATTTCCTTTAAGGGTTTCCCGGGAATAAAGGCTATTATTTTTTCTGGGGAAACCAATAAAAATCTATTTTCCATTCCCTGATATAGAATTTGTGAAATACCTGTTTCGGCGGCCAGTTTTAATTCTTGTCCTTCTTGGTTTAGGTAGGCTAGCTGCTCTCCATTGTAAACCAAGAAATGGAAATCCTTACCTCCAACCAGGAGCTTGGGATTTTCAAGACCGTGTTCTATCTGTATTTTTCCGGCCCATGCATTGCTAAAAACATGGGAGTTGTCCAAGTACACAATATGATCCTTGTACTTTGTGAAAGCAGCAATGTTCTTAGTAGCCATAGGGCTATAGGAAATATCGGGAATAAGCGTTCCAGAATAGAACTGTTGTCCGTTTTTAGGTACCAATAGGCCATTGTTGGACAGTATCTGGATATTTCTGTTGCGGTTGGATAGTATATCCTGAACCCCATTGGCTTTTTGATCTTCTGATAGATAGTATTTTACTGCATATTCCTGGGCATAGGGCGTATCCACATAAACAGACCTGCTATTTGGATCTGTAGCTGCAGCAAGAGCTTTAACCTTGTTCTTACCGCAGCCACAAATGCATAGGATAATAATGCCTAATATGCCGTATTTCATTGTTTGAAACCTTGTTCAGGATTAAATTGATGTTTCAATTATAGATTTTCAATTCCTATTCGGAGGGCATGGGCTCACTAATAACCCCTAAATACCTTCCCATCCAGTAGGGGAGCAGCCAGATGTCCCCTGCCGAAAATTCCTCTGTGCCATTTCTACCTCCGTCCAATGTGAACATATTGGCGTTATGTCTTTGTACGCGGCGCTCGTCGGGAGGTAATACCTCTGCCGTTGTCTGTTCCCTAAAATTAGGGGCTATAAACGTAAGATCTTTTCTATGGCTGTTCATAACCTCCCAGGCAACCATATCCATAGGGTGTTCCCTAAGATACCAGGCAGCTTCCTCCAAATCGAACTCCTCGGTCCCCGTAAGGGCGGTTATAATATTCCAGGCACCTTCTTTTTCCGGGCGTTCAATTTCCCAATGGTCTATAATGGCTTCCTTGAATTTAGTTTTTAGAGTGTCGTTAAAGGCATATTTATAAAGGCCCCAATACCCCACAAAATACATTTCATCATCGGAATGGTTCCAGGATTCGGATAGCATCTTGCTCCAATCATCGGCATCATCCGGAGCCATGGCAACATCTTTCATGGGCCACATTAGGTTGTCCAAATACCCATGATTATCCATTAGGTCAAAGGCTTTTTCCTTGTATTTTTCCTTTCCCGTAAAATGATAGGCCGTTTGTAGCATGCCTATAATATTGGAAGCATTTATTTTTCTGTCGCCCACCATTTTGGGTCGTGCATTTACGTATTCTGGATTCCATCGACCCCATGTGGTAGGTTTCCCATCAAAATCTACCATATACATATCATTTCTTACAATATGGCTCATAAGGGTATCTATAAGGACTATGGCACGATCTTTAAGGTCATTGTCCATTATTTCCGCCATAGCACCATAGGCAAAAATGTGCCCAATGGCCTCATCGCTGCTGGTGGTAGATTTCCAATCCCATTCAGGGTCACTGCTGTGTTGCCATCTATCAGGATCATGTAATTGATTTATATACCCACTTCGTTCAAAAGATCTGGAAGGAAATCCCGGTACCGGGTTAATGCTGAACAATCTTTCCATAGCATCCATAGCTTCCCTACAGTTCTGAAGCGCATCTTCCGATTTGGTTACGGAATAGCGAAAAACCTCTCCTGCCAGATACATGGTAGTCCAAAGTCCGTCGTTATCGGAATCTGAAAGTCGCCCTGTATCAAAATTGCCATTGTCCATATCCACTAGAGTTGCATTGAACCCCAGTCTTATATGTCTGTCCCGTACCTGTTTTTCATAATATAGGGCCTTGTCATATAGGGTCATTTCCTCATATACTATTTGTCCAAGCCCGGTATCCGTTAATATTAGGATAGAGCCATCGGTACCTTTGGAAATATGTTTCACATTGTTGCTGGGCATCCAACGTTTTCCATAGTAGTAATTAAATTTGCCATCATCCTTCATCATAAACGCCCCTTTGGTAGATCCAAACCACAGATGTCCGTCAATTTCACCAACATAGGTAATTTCTGTCCAGGGCAATTTGGTCTTTTTGTCCCCAATTTGTTTTCCAGAAGTGGCATCTACTTCGAAATATCCATCCAGGGTGGTCAATATCAATTTGTTGTCCACAAGGGCAAAGGAGGTAAAATTACTCCCTTCATAGACGGTTTTTAGGGTTTTATCTTTTGGATTGAAGGAGGTAACGGATTTTTCTCCCAAAATCCAGAAGGAATTGGTTTTTTGGTCGAATTTAATGGCTATGGCCTTATCCTTGGATAGGGCGCCTTGCCAGCCGCTATTATTTTTGGAAACATATTGAAGCGATGGTCCATCGCTTATCAAGAAATCGAAATCGGTTCCGGCAGCAAAAATATTCGCTTTTGGAAGGTTGTGTTTTAAGAATAGGCTTCCGGCCCAGGCGTTGCTGAGTACCGCCTCGTCATCCAGATAAACAAACTGATTTAGATAGGTGGTCATTGCAGCAATATTCTTATCTGTTATGGGACGGTAAGTTTTGTCCGGTAAAAGAATTCCAGGATAAAGGAATTGCCCATCGTGGGTACGTAAAATTCCGTCCGAAGAAGAAACCTGAATAACCTCATTACGGTCCATAAAAGCTTCGAATAGTAGCAGGTCATCCTCTTGTTTGTCATATTTAATGCTGTAATCCTGCAGATAGGGTACATCCTTATAAACGGGCAAGGATGTGGCGGCGGTTTCCCCTTTTGGGGCCTCTGAACAGGATATGCCCGCTAGGAGAACGACCCATAATAAATTTCGAAAGCTTTTTCTCATGTCATTAAATATTTTTGGTTGCAATAGACAGCAGGTCCGTAACGAAATCATTAATAGGTAAGTATTAAATAAAGGTATTACAGCCCTGTACAAATAAACTTTATTTGAATGTATTGGACTTCCTATATTTTACATGATTTGCATCATATATTGACTTTATTATTCATTTCTTCTTTAATTTTTAAATAAAGTGTTAGAATAATTGAAATTTTGGATATGACCGATTATGTGGGTTGGGGTTGATGTAATAATTTGAAAATGGGTTAATTTGGAAATGTACCAATGGGTTAATGAAGCAATTTGGCAATGTGGTGATTTGATGATTTGATAATGTGTTAATTTGGTAATGGAAAAATTTACCAATGGATTAATGTTCTAATGGGTTGATGGGCTAGATTTTCGGAAGATTTCATCATTGCGAGGTGACGAAGCAATCTCTTCACAGGAAGTAGCAGATTGCCACGCTATGCCTGCCTAACGGCTAGGCAAGCTCGCAATGACAGGTTTTATTCTATCGTCAGTTCGAGTGAAATGCCGACAGGCATTTAGTATCGAGAACCGGCTTTTGCACGCCGTTCATTTCTCGATACAATTTTATTACGCTGAGTTGCATAAAATCACCCGCCTTACGGCCGGGCAGGCTCGAAGTGACGACTTTCAACTTTTAAACATTGAACATAAATATTGTTTATTGCTAATTGTTCATTGTACACTGTAATAAGAGGTTGCCACCCAGGCTACCCCTTCCGTCTTCTCCTACGTCGAAGCCACCTTCCCAAGGGGAAGGAGCATCTAGTTAAACAACTTTCAACATAATTCTTATGTCTTGGCTCTAACATCTAGGCTCTAGGTTCTCAATACTACTATACTTCAAACATAAGCATTGTACACTGTAAGAAGCAGATTGCCGCGCTGCGCCCGCCTGACGGCCGGGCAGGCTCGCAATGACGTCAGTTCAGAATGATGAACACACAAACTATTGCCTAATGGCTAATGGCTTTTGCCTAAGGACCACTATGTACTAACAATCACTCAGGTACACCCCAACGGCCAGTCCGCCTTCAGAAGTTTCTTTGTACTTGGTACTCATATCCTTGGCGGTTTCCCACATGGTGTTGACCACCTTGTCCAAGGGCACTTTTGCATTGGCAGGGTCGGAGTCCAACGCCAGTTCTGCCGCATTGATGGCTTTTATGGCTCCCATGCAGTTGCGTTCTATACAAGGTATTTGTACCAATCCACCTATAGGATCACAGGTTAGGCCCAAATGATGCTCCATAGCAATTTCTGCGGCCATAAGTACTTGCTCAGTGCTACCGCCCATTAGTTCTGTCAGTGCAGCGGCGGCCATCGCAGACGACACGCCAATTTCGGCCTGACAACCGCCCATGGCCGCGGAAATCGTGGCTCCCTTTTTAAAAATACTGCCAATTTCACCCGCAACCAAGAGGAATTGCTTTATGTGTTCAAAATTGGCCTCGTGGTTTTCTATGACCATATAGTACATAAGTACGGCCGGTATTACCCCTGCACTGCCATTGGTAGGGGCCGTGACCACTCTTCCCAAGGAGGCGTTTACCTCATTGACACTTAGGGCAAAACAGCTTACCCATTTGAGGATGGAACGGAATTTAACTTCGGTCTTTCTAATAGTAAGCAGCCATTCCTGAGGGGTAGAATAGGGGAGGTCGCCCTTTAATTTTTGGTGGGTGTCATAGGCCCTTCTCCGTACATTGAGCCCACCGGGCAGACTCCCTTCGGTATGGCAGCCAATGTACATACACTCCAACATGGTGTCCCAAATATGTTGTAGGCCTTGGTCTATTTCAGAATTGGAACGCAGGGAACGTTCATTTTCCAATACCAATTGGGAAATGGATTTATTTTCTTTTTTGCAAGTGGCCAATAGGTCCGCTCCTTTTTCTATGGGAAAAGGGAAGGCCTTAAAAACTTCCATTTTCTTTTTGGAACGTTTAAGTTCTTCTTTAACAACAAAGCCTCCGCCAATGGAATAATAGGTTTCCTTTATTTGCTTGCCTTTGGCCAAGCTGGCCCTAAAGATCATTCCATTGGCATGAAAGGGCAAAAATTCTTTTTTAAATATGATATCCACTTTGGGATCGAAAGGAATTTCTTTGGAATTATTTAATAGGAGCTTCTTGCTTTCTTGAATTTCCTTTATTATGCCGCTTATATTTTCTATGGGAATGGTGACCGGGTCGGCTCCTGTAAGGCCCAACATAATGGCCAGATCGGTGGCGTGGCCCTTTCCGGTCAGGGAGAGGGAACCATATACTTCTATTTGGATTTGGGTAACGGAAGGGAATATTTTTTTTTCCAGTAGTTCGCCAATAAAACGCTCGGCGGCACGCCATGGTCCCAAAGTATGGGAGCTGGAGGGACCGACACCTATTTTAAGCATGTCGAAAACACTAATGCATTCCATTTTCCAAAAGGTTTATTTTTAGGGTAAATATAGGATTATCTATTGGGAAATGTAGTGGCGATTATTAGCAATTGTTACGGTATTGTGGACGGATTGGTCAAAAGCCAGAAGGCAAAAGCCAAAAGCGAAGAGTAAAGAAAAAAGAGAAAAGATAGATGGGTTAATGTGGAAATGTAGCAATGTGATAATGTACCAATGGATTAATGTAGCAATGTGGAAATGGGTAATGAATTAATTTGAAAATGTGTTGATTTGATAATTTGAAGATGGATTAATGTGGAAATGTAACAATGTGATAATGTACCAATGGATTAATGTAGCAATGGATCAATGAACTAATGCATCAA
>NZ_JALKBB010000042.1:0-30573 GCF_023016025.1 Arenibacter sp. S6351L
TGTATTACTGAGACCGATAATTTCCTGAAATTTTCAAATGCCCGGAAATTTAGCTGCCACAGTGGCCTAGCCCCATTTCCATATCAATCCGGAAGCAGTATAAGAGGTAGAACCAAAACACATTATCTAAGGAACAAAACTTTAAAGGCCATATTGTTCAAGGCTGCAGGAAGTGCCATACAGCACGATCCACAACTGAAAAGATATTATCAAAGAAAAACCCAAGAAGGAAAGCACAAACTATCAGTTTTAAATGCAGTGGCCAATAAAATAGTATTGCGGATATTTGCCGTGGTCAAGAGAGATGAACCGTTTATAAAATTAGCTGCCTAAAAATTTGTTTTTATCTTAGAATGCTCAATCTCCGTAAAGACCTAGAACATTAAACTTTGAACTTTAAATAGATTCAGCCTCTGATTACTGAATACTGAATACTGTCCCCTGACTCTTGGCTCTTGGCTCTAGTCTCCGTTCTATTGGCTATTGGCTCTGACTTCTGTTCACTTACCACCTAATACATAATACTAACTACTCAACACTACCGTTAGGCATCAAAATCCCCTGGTATACGACAGTATAACGTACTGATGGGCCCTGGCCTTCTCAAATTCCGGAGTATTATAGCGTACCCCTACCCAATACTCATTTCGGCCGTGGCGGAATTGAAAATCGAAACCAGCATAGGCTACTGTTTTATTGGAGGCGACCAATAAAACGGAATCATCGCCCAGGGCATTGCCTTCCAAGAGGCCGTTGTGCCCCACCATGCGATAACCACCACGTAGGGCAAAGAAAATCTCACTGTCCGTAGATCCAATTTGGTTGTGTGCTATACTGGAGGATAACGGATTTCTCTTTCCAAAATAGGCCACCAACTCTGGATGCATGTAAATATCCCGGGTGCCAAAAGCAAATTGGGACTGTGCCGCAATATGAATACTAAATGGGTTGGGAGCTAATTGCCATTCGTAAAGGTATCTGGTGTACAGGTTATAATGAACACTATTTTCCATTTCCCCCACCCAGGTCGGGGTTTCGGTTTTCATAACCGAATGATGGTACCACCTTTGCAAACTGCCTGCTCCCGAAGCCTCGCCTGCTATACCAAGGAGAAAATTGGCCTCTATCATATTGTTGTGCCCCACACGGGACCATCCTGACCTAAGTGCCGAAAATCCGACATAGGCGCGGTCCAATTTTTGGACGTCCTCTGTAATAAGATATGACGGAGTTATAATTTCCTGCCCAAGGGAAAAGCTAAGCTGTTCGTTTTCGGAATTAAAAAATCCCTTTTCAAGTCGGTGCCGATACGTTAAAAATAGTCCGGCAGTATAATACCGATCCGTGAGCAATATAAAATCATTGTCGTGCCGCAATCCAATTTGGTTACGAAGAGTACCCCTATCAGGATTATTCATCTCTTGTTGTGCCACGGAAATTAAGGTCCCTCCAACAAAACAAATAAACAATGTTAGGGAGTTATATAAGCCTTTGGAAAAACTGGGCCCCATTTTAAGTGGTTTAAAAACTAGATTCAACTTATTGGAGATGTATTGGCGGGGAGAAAGTACAAATTAATAATCAGAAAATTAAGTACATTTCCATTTTAGGGAGGGTGCTTCTTTGAACTCCAAGCTTAATTTACTTAGAAACAAAACCGCTTTGCTATTAGAACCTAGATACTGAACTTTTTTTGTCTTGGCAGCAGTTTCTAGACTCTTGGTTCCAAACTATTGGCTAATGTCTATTGCCAAACGAATAAGAAACTAGACTGCTTCGCTACTAGAAACTAGATACTGGACTTTTTTTTTGTCTTGACTCTAGTCTCTAGATTCTAGGCTCCGTTCTATTGACTCCTGAAAACTGAAAACTGCTAAACAGCCTATCACCATTCAATAAGTTCCAGATCTATGGGATCATCAAAGCCTTTTAGCTTTTGCGCGCCCAGTGAGGTAAAGGAGATCGGCTTGCCTATGCACAAATCTTTAACCACCTTGGCAGTAATAATTTGACCAGATCCCCCGTAGCTACAGATACGTGCCACCATATTCACCGTAGAACCAAATAGTGCGTCACCATCCTGTACCGGCTCTCCTGCCCCAATGCCTATTCTGGCCTGCAGCAAAATTCCATCCTCACGGGATTCATTGTACTTGGATAATTGGCGCTGTATTTCCACTGCACAGACCGAAGCCGTATAAGCAGATCTGAAACTTGTCAGGAATCCATCGCCCGCCCTATCCACTTCACGCCCCCCATGATCCACAAGGGCCTTTCTTACTACATCCCTATAGGTATGCACCAGAACAAGGGCCTTGCTGTCTCCCAAGGCCTGGGTAATATCTGTGGAACTCACCATATCTATGAACATAATCGCCCTAAATGGACTTTCGGTCATGGGTTTCCCGTCCTCTTTTTCGGGGTCTATTACCCGGCCCAAAAATTGGGCTACGGCCGATCCGTCCACTTCAATGATCTGGTTGGGTATAAGACCGTGTGCTTCTTGATGCATTTCTCGTACGGCAGTTGCTGATGGGGCTTCTATAAGACAAAAAGCCACGCCCTTATCTTCATCATGCCAATAGGTCAATGCCTTGCAATGATGCCTAGATTGAATTTTCATGTCCTCATGATGCGCCTTTGCAACCTCTTCAGGAGTGGCCCCTTCAATATAATGTCTGTCCATAAATAGTGGCATAGTTTCTCATTTTTAGGATGGGGGGGCGAAAATTGGTCAAAGCTGGGTAAAAGTACAGGTATAGCGCCTCATCAAAGGCCATATCACCATGACTACCAGCTTTCTAAAGATACCAAAATATTGGTTATAAATATTGAAAAAGGAGCAAATCATTGGTTGTGATTGTTAAATTTGGTAGATAAGGGAATCAGAAACAAGACCGCTTCGCTATTAAAACCTAGAAGCCGGACTACTATTTGTCTTTGCTCTAGACTCTTGCCTACTGACTAAGGAATCAGAAACTGGACCGCTTCGCTACTAGAACCTAAATACCAGACTTCTTTTGTCTTGGCTCTTGATTCTTTTCTCTTTACTCTTTAATCTTGCCTATTGGCTATTGGCTATTGGCTACTGACTAAGGAATCAGAAACAAGACCACTTCGCTATTAGAACCTAGAAGCCGGACTACTATTTGTCTTTGCTCTAGACTCTTGATTCTTTTCTCTTTACTCTTTACTCTTTACTATTGCCTATTGGCTATTGGCTATTGCCTACTGACTTAGGAATTAGAAACAAGACCGCTTCGCTACTAGAACCTAGAAGCCGGACCACTATTTGTCTTTGCTCTAGACTCTAGACTCTAGACTCTTGATTCTTTTCTCTTTACTCTTGCCTATTGGCTAATGGCTCTTGCCTATTAACTACAATCTGATTAGTAAGGTTATATTCAAACTAACTTTTTGCAATGCTAATAACTCAACATCAATAGTTTGGTCATTTTTTTGTTATATTAGATAAACCAAGGATTATGAACCTAGTCCCATACATTTTGAATACCCTTAATAACCTTGGAAGTATTATCAAATATTAAATTATATAATTATGAAAAATGTAAATCCAGTGGTTTGGTTCGAAATTTATGTTGATGACTTAAAGCGGGCCAAAAAATTTTACGAAGCCGTATTTCAACTGGAGTTGAATGAAATGCCAATGCCACCTTCTGCCGAGGACAGTATGAAAATGCTATTTTTTCCTGCTAATATGGAATCCAAGAACAGTGCTTCCGGAGCCTTGGTGAAAATGGATGGATTTAAGGCTGGCAACAATAGTACTATTGTATATTTTATGAGCGAGGATTGCAGTGAGGAAGAATCTAGGATAAATGCCGCGGGTGGAAAGGTGATGAAGCCCAAAGTTTTCCTTGGTGAGTATGGTGCTATGGTTCTGGCATGTGATACCGAAGGAAATATGATTGGTATACATTCCATGAAGTAGCACTCTGTACAAAGTCGCAAGGCCTTAAATCTATGGTGCTTCCTAAAAAGTACATGGGTCCAATTTCAGACTAAACATAAGGACAAAGCCAATTAAAAAAGGGAACCAGCTCTCGCCCATTCCCTTTTCTATATATCTTAAATATACTTTCTATGCCGGCATATCCGGTAATTTCCAACCTTCCCTATAGGTATGATTTATAAGTTCTTTGGCGAAAGCATTGGCATCAACGGGGTCCGTCCATTCCTTTTCGAAATGTGGGCGTCCGTCCTTCATCACGAAATTATCACGGATTACGGTCTTGATGGTCTCGTTCTGTCCTATATTGGTAAAGCGCATATTCTCCCCATCCCAATTCAAAATTTTATCCAAGGACTGTAAGCGTACCGCCAAAACACCCATAACCACCATTTCATTAAAAGGTCCGGCTTCTGAAAAGTCGGACGTACAAGGCTTGCGGTTCTCCGCACTTTCCTTGCAGGCCCGTACCCAGTCCATCTCATGAGCACCTCTGTTCCAAGCCTTTCCGATCTCTTTTTCCACCCTTCGCTCTGTCTCTGCCACTTTAGGAAGTTCCCTTCCCAAAATTTCCGGTTCCACCCCATAACAACCGGTATGCATTATACCTTTGGTACCGTAAAAGAAGGTTCCTCCACCAGATTTGTTGGGGTTCTTGCCACTAGGCCAATTGGAAGGTAGATTAGGCTTAATACCGCCATCATACCAATTAATCTCTACCTCCGGCAATTTGATCTTCCCTTTCCTGCCCCGTTCCGGGAAAGTCATTTGTACGGATTGTGCCGTTGGGGCACTGTCCCTTAACAGCAGTGAGGAACTCCCTTGTACCCTGGTAGGATAGCCCAATTTTAAGGCTTCAAATACGGGGTGAAGAATATGGCAGGCCATATCCCCAAGAGCCCCGGTACCGTAATTCCACCAGCCGCGCCAGTTCCATGGATGGTACACCTGATTGTAAGGTATTAGTTCTGCAGGACCGGTAAACAAATCCCAATCCAAGGTATCCGGCACCCACTGTCCTTGTGTAGGTGGATTTAAGCCTTGTGGCCAAATCGGTCTATTGGTAAAGGATTCCACTTTTGTTATATCTCCAATGGCACCGCTCCAAATTAATTCGCAGGTTTTGGCCACTCCTTCTCCAGAGGCCCCTTGATTCCCCATTTGTGTGGCCACATTATGTTTCTTGGCCAACTTGGTCAATAATCTTGATTCGTATACCGAATGGGTAAGAGGCTTTTGCACATAAACATGTTTTCCTCGCACTATGGCCTCTGCCGCTACAATGGCATGGGTATGATCGGCCGTAGCTACCAAAACAGCATCAAATTCATTGCCCATCTCATCGAACATCACCCTAAAATCCTTGTATTTCTTAGCTTTGGGAAAGTAATCGAAACAATCTTTTGCATATTTCCAATCCACATCACAGAGTCCGACTATATTTTCACTCTGTAAATTTTTCAGGTTGCCAAACCCCATACTTCCCACTCCTACTCCAACAATATTCAATTTATCACTGGGAGCCTTATGCCCCAATCCCGAAATTACATTGCTCGGGAGAATAGTAATACCGGCAGCGGCCACTCCCGTTTTACTGATAAAAGATCTACGTGTAATTGGTAGGGGTTTGTTTGGTTCTTTTTTCATTGTAAAGATTGCTTTTGATTGTTTACTATTTTTTTAATTTGCATTTAGTGCTCTCTAAATTCGGAAAAAAAATGGTCTTATTGGAGGAATACCGAAAATTTGTCATTAAAATTATACCAATTTTACTTAGTTTAAGCTCATATATTTTAGATCAACCATGTCCAAAACCCTATACCGAGTCTATGTTGTGGAATTATCCAAGCGCGTTTTTACAGAGAATGCCAAGTTTAGGGCCGCCAATCCCCAATTTAATGGTGTATTGGAATGTTTATATGTGGGTATGACCTCCAAGACCCCTAAGGAACGATTTGAACAGCATAAGACCGGATATAGAAATAAGAAGGGCCATAAATTATCCTCCAACATTGTGGAGAAATACGGGCTGTATCTAAGGCCCAGCCTTTATAATCATATAGATCCCGTATTGACCAGAGCGGAAGCTTTAGAAATTGAGGAAGGTCTGGCCTTGGAATTAAGACGTGAGCGGTATGCTGTTTGGTATAATTAAGTAGGTGTGGATACTGAAAAAATTTCCTAAATTTAAATAAGTTATCACTCATTAATTGGCAATGGATCCACAATACCAAATTGCATCCTACATTCAGCGATTTATTTCTTTAACGGAAGAGGAGGCATCCCATTTTAGCTCCAAATTTAAGGTAGTAAAGGTTCGAAAAAAACAATTCATTGTACAACCCAATTTTACTGCAAAAAAAAGATTCTATGTTGTTGAGGGTGCATTGCGTTCATTTGTGGTAAATGAGTCCGGACAGGAAACAACCATAGCCTTGGCCATCAATGATTGGTGGATTACGGATTATAATAGCTATATATTTCAACAACCTGCCACTATGTTCGTGGAGGCCTTGGAAAGTAGCACTTTATTGGAACTGGATTTTGAAAAAGAACAGGATTTGAAGAAAAGCAATCCAAAGTTTGAGACCTTTTTCAGGATTATTGCAGAAAGGGGTTTGGCTTCCCAACAACGTAGAATAACTATGAATTTGACCAAGTCTGCGGAAGAACGGTACACCTATTTCACAGAAAAATATCCGCAATTTTTACAACATATCCCACAATACGCCTTGGCTTCTTATCTTGGAATGACCACCGAATTTCTCTCAAAAATTCGGAACAACAAAGTGAAAGGTAAAAGTTGAATTATTTCAACCATATTTCCTAATCTACTTCAACTTTTTCCATAATCATTTAAGGCAACTTTGCTTTGTCATTAATCCTGTACACAGCATGGAAGCATTTACTAAATATTATCTATTGGATTGGCTGGCCATGATCTTAAGCCTCATAGCCGTTTATTGTTTAGGGAAAAAGAACAAATCCGGTTTTATCTACTTTGCCATAGCCAATTTAATTTGGATAAGCTTGGGCTTTGGACCAATAGGCAGTTTTGGTATTGGAATTGGCAACAGTGCCTTTTTAATAATGAACATCAGAGGATTTATAACTTGGAAACATAATAAAAATGAAAAATTTATTTAGCCCGCTAAAACTTAGGGAATTGGAGTTAAAAAACAGAATAGCCCTTTCTCCAATGCAACAATACAGTGCCATAGAGGGTATACCCAATAACTGGCATTTGGTCCACCTGGGGAGCAGGGCTGTAGGAGGTGCCGGATTGATTATAACCGAATGTACTGCTGTATCGGAAGAAGGATTGAATACCTTATATGATACTGGTCTTTGGAACAATAGGCAAATGGAGGCTTGGAAACCTATAGTAAGGTTTGTTAAGGAACAAGGATCAAAAATTGGCGTTCAATTGTGGCACTCCGGAGGGAAAGGCAGTAATACCCATCCAAATGAAGGAATGAAACCATTGCCTCTGGACAAGGGCGGATGGATTACCAAAAGTGCATCTTCAACTGTAATCAACGGAATTACAACACAGGAATTGACCTTTGGAGAAATACAAAAACTAAAATTGGATTTTGCTTCAGCCGCCAAAAGAGCCTTATTAGCAGGGTTCGACACTATAGAACTCCATGCGGGACACGGTTATCTATTTCATCAGTTTTATTCTTCCGTCGTTAACAAAAGAAGTGACCAATATGGAGGAAGCTTCGAAAATAGGATTCGTTTTTTGATTGAAACTGTTCAGGAAATAAGAAAAGTAATACCTGATACCATGCCCTTATTGGTCAGGATTTCTGCAGTGGACTATTTGGATTCAGCGGATGCATGGAGTATGAAAGATAGTTTGGCCCTATCCAAGATTTTAAAGAACAATGGCGTTGATCTCATAACCGCCTCAGGTGGTGGTTTTGCCCATGTGGACAAATCAATGGTTTTTCCAAATTACCAATTGCCTTATGCAACGGAAATAAAAGAAAAAATAGGGATTCCCGTGGGTACCGTAGGCATGATCACAACGTCGGCACAGGCCAACGATATAATTACACAGGAGCTGGCAGACTTGGTGGTTATTGCTCGAGAGCACTTGCGAAACCCCTATTTTTCCATAAACGCAGCCCATGAATTGAATATGGAACACCAAATTCCCTGGCAATATGGCAGAGCTTTCAATTCAAATAAAAAGAATTCTTGAACATGATTTTTTCGGGGCCAGGGACAACTGTTAATCTCTATATTGAAGAAATATAAAAATTCAGTCAATTATTCAAAGGAGTGTGGTATTTTAGGGATGTGAAGCAAGAAAAGATACGATTTCACAACCAATTTACTAATCAGTAGTCTCTTGAATCAGCATTAATCCTTTTAGTAGGAGCGTTATGAAAAATTTCTTAGTTGTCCTTTTTACCGTATTCACTATTTTCTATTGCCATTCGCAAATCCTAAAACAAAAAATACCCGATAAACTGGTAGTTCTCACTTTTGATGATGCTCCGGCAAGTCAATATTCCGTTGTAGCCCCAATGTTAAAAGAGTACGGTTTTGGAGCCACCTTTTTTGTGTGTGAATTCCCTCCGAATTATAAGGACAGTACCCTATACATGAATTGGCGACAGATCAAGGCCCTGGACAACATGGGATTTGAAGTTGCCAATCACACCCGCACCCATGCCAATGTAAGCAAACTGACGCAAACAGAATTTAATGCCGAGTTGGAATATATAGAAAATAAATGCGATTCCTTGGGAATTGCCAAACCGCAAAACTTTGCTTATCCCGGCTACGGACTAAATGCCCTTACCTTGGAATTTCTACAAAAAAAAGAATACACCTTTGCCCGGGCCGGCGGCAGCAGGGCTTATGACCCCTTAGTTGATCATCCCTATCTTATTCCCAGTTGGGCAACCGATGCTGAAAACAAAAAAGAAATTATGACTTCCCTGGACCAAGCCAAAAATGGAAAGATTGTGGTGCTAACGTTACACGGTGTACCCGATATTGAGCACCCTTGGGTAAATACGCCACCTGCACTCTTTAGGGAATATCTGCAGTATTTATCCGACCATAATTACAAGGTGATTTCCCTTAGGCAATTACAAGCCTATATTGATGCGGATGAAGCCAAGGGAATAATATCTCCTGACTTAAAAAAGAAACTGAGTAACTAAAAATTCTACATCCATGAAAAAACTTGTACTGCTTTTTCTCATAATGATTTCCATACATTCGGAAGCTCAACAAACCATAGATCTTTATTCATCAACAATTCCCAATAGCAAGCCTAGCGAGACAAAAGAAATTGAATTAAAAAAGGACGGGCAGTTCTTTGGATACAAAAGTGTCTCCCGGCCCAACATAAAAGTTTACCTTCCCGAGGAGGAATTGTCAACGGGAGCCGCTGTAATTATTTGCCCAGGTGGCGGATATGGCATGGAAAGCTACAAACTGGAAGGCATACGTATTGCAGAGGCCTTTAATAGCAGGGGCATTGCCGC
This sequence comes from Arenibacter sp. S6351L, assembly GCF_023016025.1. Classification (NCBI taxonomy): domain Bacteria; kingdom Pseudomonadati; phylum Bacteroidota; class Flavobacteriia; order Flavobacteriales; family Flavobacteriaceae; genus Arenibacter; species Arenibacter sp. S6351L. Next base: position 9,484 of record NZ_JALKBB010000042.1, read on the forward strand.
CTTCGTCCTAAAATACCGCTTGCCCAATGATTCAATTATGATCGATAAAAGCATTGGACCACTACAAGATGCGCAGCAAGCCATAAAAATAGTACGGCAAAGGGCTGCAGAATGGCATTTGGATCCGGATAAAATAGGAATTATGGGGTTTTCTGCCGGAGGGCATTTAGCATCGACCGCAGGAACTCATTTCAACAAATCTTACATCCCCAATTCTGAAGGCATAAGCTTGAGACCCGGCTTTATGATTTTGATCTATCCCGTAATCAGTATGAAAGACGAACTGACCCACAACGGATCTCGCGAGAATTTACTTGGAAAATCGGCCTCGGAGGAACAAATTTTAAGCTTTTCCAACGAACTCCACATCGATTCCGAAACTCCGCCAACGTGGTTGACGCATACTGGTGATGATACCGTAGTTCCCGTGGAAAATAGTATTCGGTTCTACCAAGAGTTGATAAAAAATAAAATACCATCGGAAATGCACCTGTACCCAAAAGGCAATCATGGTTTTGTTTTAAGTATCCCTACCGATGAATGGATGCAGCCCTTGTTTTCCTGGATGGATAAAAGTGGTATCGTAAATCCATAACCCTATAACCAACCAAAAAGCATTTTTTCGATGAACAAGGTACTCGCCAAAACAATTCAAATATGTCTAGTAGCCCTTATCGGCCTCATTGGCCATTCACAGGAAATCCTATTTAAAAAGATAGCTATTATTACGGGCAATGGGGCGAGCCAGGTAGAACTGAATATAGCCGATTTATTGAAGCAAAGATTGGAAGAAAACGCCAATATTGATGTGCGTCTTATCCGGGAGACGAAAGAACTCCAGTACGTTTCAGGGGAATTACAAATTCTTTTGGGCACCCCAGAGCGCCATTCCCTATTGTCCGCCCAATTTAAGACATTAAGGATTCCTGAACTAACCCCATTGGCTCCGGGCCGGGAAGGGTTTCTATTAAAATCTGTTGATGATTCCAACAGTTTAATTTTAATTGCCGCTGGTTTGGATGATCGGGGTTGCCTATATGCCGTTGGGGAAATATTGAGGCAATTGGTATATAAAGAAGGCCAACTGGCCCTACCCAACAATTTAAACATTAGGACGGCTCCTGCCTTCGAAATCCGGGGAACCCAAATTGGACAAAGTAGTGTTGCCAAAAAATTGGCTCAGGTAAGGGATTGGACCGAAGAGGAAACACAAGGTGCACTCTTGGATTATGCGCTGGCAGGCGCCAATATTTTTGCAGCCGAAGATGAGTCCATGTACCATTTTATAAAATCTTATGGATTGATGACACAGACTAAATTTGGGGCCAATACTGCTGGAGCCAAAGTGCCAATGGAATGGAATGCCTTCGAATCCATTGGGCGTTCAGGATATGTCTGTCTTTCAGTTCCTGAGGCCAGGGATTATATGCTACAGAAATGTAACGAGCATTTTAAGGATAGCCAATTCTATGATCTTATTGAATTCTATGGTGGTGATGGCGGCGGTTGTGAATGTGATAAATGCAATCCTTATGGCCTAACGTTCATAAAATTGGTGGAGGAAATGGCTGCGATTATCCATAAATATCACCCCAAAAGTCGCATCTATTTTACCAATCAAAAATTTGACAATGAGGACGACAACGCCATATTCCAGTATTTACAGGAAAAACCAAGGGATTGGCTTTGGGCATGGGGATATGGTCCCGGTTCGGATGCCACAACCTGGCAACCAGGACATCGGCAAACACACCGCATGGATCTTTTTGAATACCCCGGATTTGGGCCCTATGGATTGTATCCCAAAGAAATAATCCATCAAATTCCTTCTCGTCACAAGTTGATCTATTACAATGAAATTACCCATTGGAAATATGCCCAACACGCTTATATCCAAATGTATCCCAGGGCCGATCGAAACGGAGATCTACCTCCGCATTGGAGTAATGAAATATATAATAGGCGGCCCGATCAATTCCTAACAATGGTCTATAATCGATTAACCTTCTTTGCTTGGCCCGAATATTATCACAGGGTCTTTAACGATTTAATGCGTTATGGCAATGGAGACATAACACATTCCAGTGGACACCACGATCATTTTAACCAGTGGATGTGGCAACGTTTATTGTGGTCCCCGAGGACAACTGTTGATGAAATTCTGACGGAATATTCAGAAACCTGGTTTGGACTTGAAGCAGCCCCATTCATGGCCAAAGCCATTTTGCAATTGGAAAAAAATCTGGAAGAAAAGGAAGGGGTTCCCCTTGATAAAAAACAGGGAATAGATGAGTATTACGATCTTGTACAACAAGCCGGACAAGTAATGCCCTCTAGAATAATGGAAAGCAATTGGCTATGGCGAATGTACATGCAAAAAGCCGCACTGGACAAATACGTGAAACTCAATGTTGCGCAACAAAAGGAATTGGAGCGCCAAATAGAAGAAGATGTTGCAGCCTATTTACAGAACGACCGGACCATTGCACTAAAGGATATTTTCAATAAATTGAAGTTTCCAAAAGAGACTATGGAAATGGCCGCCCTTCGTGAGGAGGCCAAACGGTTGGGGGAAGAGAGCAATACTATTTATGGACAAAGAAACGATGGTTATTTTAACCTACAACATGATTATATTGGGTTAGGTTGGCTCAAGAGACAGTTGACAAGGGCCCAAAATACCGATACAAAAAAGGCCGATGAGCTTTTAAAAATGATCGTTGATTATGCAAACCCCGGTGAAGGTGGGTTTTATGACAACTTGGGTACTGGAAATATAGCTCCCCATGTCATTAACGGATACCCCTATGACCATGGGCAACCCTACGTTTCGCAAATGTTATCGGAGGAAAATAGGCCAAGCCAACGCTCCATGCACTTCACCCAAAATGAAGATCAAGGGGTAAGTCTTTTTTACACAGACCTAGACCCCAAGGCCTCCTATTCTGTTAAGTTTACTTTTGTTCGACCTTGGTTCCAAGAGCGTTATGCCTCCAGGATGAATCAAAAATCTCAAAAAATATATGCCGATGATATTGTCTTGGCCGATAATGTTGAATTACCACTACAAATGAGCGATTTTTTTACGTATCGCATTCCTAAATCGGTAACGAAGGACGGAGAATTGACCATTAGATTGGAACGTGCACCCGATGTGGCCCATGGTGACCGTATTAGTGTAGAACAATGGCGTAATTCAGGTGGTTGGGGCACCTTGGCCTCTGAAGTGTGGTTGCTAAAGAATTAAGCTATAGGCCTGCCTCCAATGGCTCTTCCCCCAAAGACAAAACCTGGCCATACAAATAAGTTTATGCCTAGGGTTACAACTGGCCTCTATGTATTTATAAAAGATTAAAACTACGGCCAAAAGCCAAATTTTAGAAGAAATGTTCAACGGATTTCACTATATTTCAATAGAAAAACACCAACGCTCCTACCCTCCCCCTGCCCAAGCTGCAACTTCTTGGCAAGGCATCCGGTGGCCCTAAAAAAATGAAATGGATACACTAAGCAAGTTATTGGATTTTAATCTGATCAGTATTGGCGATTATAAAATTAAAGTGTACAGCCTTGTCATTATACTTTTAATTTTACTTATCACCAAGGTGATAGTGCAGCTAATAAAAAAAGCCCTGTTTCGCCGTTACAAAGGGGTACACTTTGATACGGGAAATACCTATGCCCTCTATCAAATTATTAAATATGTGATATGGGTCATTGCCATTGGTTTTATTTTGGAATCCATTGGCGTTAAGTTGACCTTATTTTTAGCTGGTTCGGCGGCACTTTTGGTTGGGGTTGGATTGGGCTTGCAACAAACCTTCAACGACATAATTTCTGGTATCATATTGCTTTCGGAGAAGTCGATCAAAATCAACGACATCCTTGAAATAGATGGGGATATTGTTGAAATCCAAGAAATTGGGCTGCGAACCTCAAGGGGACTAAACAGAAACGACATATCTATCATCATCCCTAATTCTTTGATTACGACCAACAAGGTAATCAACTGGAGCCATCAGAAAAGAAAGACCCGTTTCAAGATAGGTGTTGGGGTGGCTTATGGCAGCAATGTAGATCTTGTGGTAAAAATATTGGAGGAAAGTGTCTTGGAGCATCCCGATTTTGAGGATGGTAAATCCATAGAGGGCCGCTTTGTAAATTTTGGCAATTCCTCCTTGGATTTCGAGGTGCTTTTTTTTAGTGAAAATGTATTTAGGATCGAGAAGGTAAAAAGTGATATCAGAAAGATCATTAACCGTAAATTCAGTGAAAACAAAATTGTTATACCATTTCCCCAAATGGACCTGCACTTTAAGTCGGGCCATACAGAAATTTTCCCAAAAAATGAATAACAGGGTAAACAACATAGTATAAACAAAAGAAAAAGTGGTGATCAACAAAAAAATAAACATGGCAAGATTCATAAAGAAATCCAAGGAAGAGATAGGTGTTTCACCGGATGAACTTATCTTCCGGGGCGATAAGAGAATTAATGAAGTACTGCTTCGAATAATTGACTTTGATGCCAATAGCCTGGCCGAAGAAACCATTAAGACGGTAAAGGAGGTGTTAAAATATCAGGAAAAGGACACCGTTACCTGGTTTAATATAGATGGACTGCACAATACCGAAATTATTGAAGGAATTGCCAATGAATTTAATTTTGACAGAATGGTTTTGGCCGATGTATTGAACACCCAGGCACGGCCCACGATCAAGGAATACGACAACTGCATTTTTATTTCCATAAAAATGTTGCAGCAACAGCCCAACTCGGACACCATTCAGGTGGAGAATTTAAGTTTGATCTTGACCGAATCTATCCTAATATCCTTTCAGGAAACCAAAGGCGATGTCTTTGAACCGGTCAGGGAGCGCATAAGGAAACAAAAAAGGAGAATTAGAAATGGCGGCACGGATTACCTGTTATTTGCCTTGCTGGATATTGTTATTGATAACTACATCTACATTATTGGGGTTCTGGGCGAAAAAATTGAAACCCTTGAAGAAAGCCTGCTCCAAGAACCCAAGCAGGAGATTATAGGGGAAATCAACTCCTATAAACGGGAATTGAATTTCTTGAGAAAGAATATTAAACCCGCCAAGGAAGTGATATTGAGCCTCGCCAAAATGGAATCGGATTATATTACGGAAAGTACCGAGATGCATTTTAAGGAACTACAGGACAATATTAATCATGCCAGCGATTCCTCCGACAGTTACAGGGAGATACTATCCGACCAATTGAACATTTATCACACCACCATCAGTAGTAAGTTGAACGATATCATGAAATTCCTGACGGTATTTTCGGTGATCTTTATACCGTTGACCTTTATTGCCGGAATCTATGGAACCAACTTTGATGTAGTCCCTGAACTTCATTATAAGTATAGCTATTTTATCATGTGGGGGGTAATCATTGTTATTGCCATTGGCATGTTGATCTATTTTAGAAAAAAGAAATGGTTGTAAAAACTCTAAATAGCATAATACGTACTAACCTTCTTCTAATAGGAGTTTTGATGATGAATTACACCAATGGACAGGATCTAAAAAAACACCAATGGGAAAATCGAGTGGTTATAATCGTTTCCCAAAATGAGGATTCTAGGGCATATCAAGAACAAATTACCGAATTTAATAGTCTTCCCAAGGAACTCAAGGAAAGAAAAATTATAGTCTATCAGGTTTTGCCGGATAGGTATAAATTAATGAATTACCAGATTAAAGGAAAAGATATCGAGTGGATAACTTCTCCTACACTTTTTGATAAATTTGCAAACAATAAGGAAGACTTTAAGGTGATTTTGATAGGCTTGGACGGGGGCATAAAACTAGAAAAGATTGAAGTACTTTCAACATCGGAACTTTTTGCAACCATTGACGTTATGCCGATGAGAAGAGCCGAAATGAAAAACAAAAACAGGTAAATCAATATTTGTAGAACTGTTATTGACATGGCAAATCCGCAATTGTTTATTTTTAAAAAATATGGATCCTAAACAATCAAGCTGATCCAATGAATAAAATCCACACCATGGAAATAACCAAAACTTCCACATACTACCTTTTATTGCTTTTAGTGGTTATGCTCGGCAGTTGTAAAAAAGAAACCGAGAAAAAACCGACCCAAATTAATACTGGAGAGTTATTATTCAATTCTTCCAACAAGGAATTGGACAAGGCTTTCAGCTGGGCAAAGTACAAGGCCCTGTCCTACGCCCATGACAATGATGACCCGGTTGGGTACTGGTATGAAGCTGCACTGCCCGACCGTGAAGCGTTTTGCATGCGAGACGTGTCGCATCAGGCTATTGGGGCAGAAATTTTAGGATTGGGAAAACACAATTTTAATATGTTCCTAAAGTTTGCCCAAAACATTAGTAAGGAAAAAGATTACTGTAGCTATTGGGAAATTAACAGGTTTAATAAACCGGCCCCGGTAGACTACGAAAACGATCAAGATTTTTGGTATAACCTGCCTGCCAACTTTGATGTAACCTACAGCGCCAATCGACTTTATAAATGGACCGGAAACAAAGATTACCTGGAGAACCCAGATCTGATAAATTTTTATGAACTGAGCCTTAATGAATATGTTGACCGTTGGGAATTGGGTTCGGACAAAATCTTAAACCGAAGTCGCTCCCTGCATACACCCGAGAATCTTGAAAAAAGCAGGTTTGGAAATAAAAGGGGAATCCCTTCCTATAATGAAGGTGGTAGAGGGGAAACAATTTTAGGTATAGATATGTCCGCGTCCATCGTGGCCGCATACAGGGCCTACGCAGAAATGTTACAGCTAAGGGGCAATCTGTCCCTATCTGCAGAATACATGGAGAAGGCCAAACAGGAACAGGAATTCCTAGATCAATTTTGGTATGATAACGAAAATGAGGAATATCGTTCCATTCTTTATGACAATGGGAACTTTGATTATTTTATGGTAGGGGAAGATCAGGCTTTTTTGCATTATCTATTTTATTTTGATGCCATCCGGGACGATTCTAAAATTTTGGATCTGGTAGAGAAATACGAGACCAATTTTAGTAAATTAATAGTAGAACTAAAATCCTATTTGCCTATCATATTTTATGAAAACGGCAAGTCTGAATTGGCCAACAAGATGATCATTAACTTGTGCAGTCCCCTAAATACCAGACGGGCCTATCCAGAAAATTCCTTTACAGTAATTGAGCATTTAACCCGAGGCTTGATGGGTTTAGAGGCAGATGCCGCCACTAATGGGTTTGTGAGCTTTTCTAGGTTGGAGAAAGATTTGGAATGGGCTGAAATGGACAACGTTCCCCTACTCTCCAATATAATTGGTGTAAAACATTTTGGAAGGACCAAAACCATAGCCCACAATATAAATGGGGAAACTATAAAATGGACCGCTAAAATACCTGGTACCCATGAGTTTTTATTTGTGAACGGTACAAAAACAAATTGTACCGTAGAGAAAAATACACCACAGCCTTATTCTTATCTTAGCATAGACCTGAAAGAAGGCGAAAGTGCCACCGTCTCCACAACTCTACAATCCTAATTAAAAAAATGGAACTGCTTAATATTAGTAATATAATGTTACAACGAAATAAAATGATTATTGTCATATTTCAAAAGAAAAAATCGCCCTAGGTTTATGCCCGCTTATTACTATCATAAAATGTAATATACCTTGAAAACCTCACTGAATACCCTTGACTACCATTTGATTCTATTATGAACAAAGAATTTATTCCTAAGTTGTTCTCTCTTTTAAAAGAGGGAATTTCCAAGGAAACCATTACAAAAGATGTACTTTCTGGACTTATTGTGGGCATAGTAGCCCTTCCTTTGGCAATCGCCTTTGCCATAGCCTCCGGTGTTTCGCCGGAAAAAGGAATAATAACGGCTATTATTGCCGGGATAATAATTTCGGCCTTTGGGGGCAGTAGGGTCCAAATTGGGGGCCCTACCGGAGCATTTATCGTAATTGTCTACGGCATTGTCCAGGAATTTGGTGTTAATGGGCTAACCATAGCCACTTTTATGGCCGGATTTATCATCATAGGCTTGGGACTGGCCCGACTAGGAAATTTATTAAAATTTATTCCCTACTCCCTGATCGTAGGCTTTACCAGTGGTATAGCCTTGATTATTTTCTCCTCCCAAATCAATGATTTCTTCGGACTTAACATAGCCAAAGTACCCGCCGATTTTATGGATAAATGGGTGGTCTATTTTGAAAATATGGACAAGATAAATGGGTATGCCATTGCAATCGCTGCCGGGACGGTCATTATTACCCTATATTTTCAAAAGTTGATAAAGAAAATACCCGGTTCCATTGTGGCCATCCTATTGTCTACTATTGTGGTACAGGTTTTTGGAATTCCCGTTGATACCATTGAAAGCAATTTTGGGGAAATCCCTAATCATTTGAGCATGCCCAGCCTTCCCAACGTGGATTATGCAACGGTGAAATCGTTGATACAGCCAGCTTTTGCCATTGCCCTTTTGGGCGGTATAGAATCCCTACTGTCCGCTGTGGTTTCCGACTCCATGATAGGTGGTAAACATCGTTCCAATATGGAACTGATAGCACAGGGTGCTGCCAATATATTCTCGGCCATCTTTGGGGGTATCCCCGCCACTGGAGCCATTGCAAGAACGGCCACCAATGTAAAGAATGGTGGTAGAACTCCCATTGCGGGTATAGTACATGCCGTAGTTCTACTGTCCATAATGCTTTTATTTGCTCCGTATGCCAAGTTGATACCCCTTTCCTGTTTGGCTGGAATATTAATGGTTGTGGCCTATCATATGAGCGAATGGCGGCAATTTAAATCTATTTTAAAGGGAAATAGAATGGATATCATCATCCTACTAACCACATTCTTCCTTACCGTAATCTTCGATCTTGTTATAGCTATTGAAATTGGAATAGTACTCTCCAGTTTTATGTTTATGAAAAGAATGAGCGAAGCTGTCCTTGTTGAAAAAATCACTTCGGATAATATTAACGGGGAACATTTGTTCGACGATGAATTGTTGGAGCTCCCCAAAAACGTGCTATTATATGAAATTAACGGACCTTTGTTTTTTGGTGCAGCACGGCAATTTCAGGAGACCATATCCAATACCCATTTACAACCAAAGGTCATTATTATTAGAATGCGTTATGTTCCCTTAATCGATGCCACCGGATATCAAAGCTTAAAGGAGATCATAAAATCATATAAGGCCAAGGGGATAAAAGTAATCCTTTCAGGTATTAACGAAGAAACCAAAAAGGATTTTGAGAAGAATGAAATGTTCTCAGTATTGGAAGAAGAATATATTGTTAAGCATATTAATGAGGCTTTGGAAAAGGCCAAATCCTTTAATTAATCTTCTATAAATATCATAGATTTAAGACTTGCTTATTTGCAATTCTATTCTAAAATTCCTTTCTAGATTCAGTAGCACCTTGGTAACGCAACATGTGGTATAATGACGTAAATCCCGCAAATAATTAAACGGAATATTAGGTGGATTATCTATTTACAAAATAAAAGACCCATTAGTATTTCCTTGAGATTAACTTCACATAGCCCCTACTCAAACACTAGGGATAAATTCCTACAAAGCATCTTTCCTTTATATGGATATAGTAAATCGTAGTTAATGTTACATATGTTGCATGATTGGTTACAGATTTGGTATGATATTAAGATTATGTTGGTTAACTTCTCCTTGCTTAAGAATTGGTAAGCAGCATTCCGCAAATTTATTCCCCGAAAGCGACCCTTCGTGCCCACTTATTAATTTGTAAACATATTACTATTAAAGAAAAACCTTAAATTATGAGAATAGGCAGCGTTAATATTGATTCAATTTTGAAAGATGAAAAAGCTCGACTTCCAATTGGGAAAATTTTACAATTACCCGTTAGCAATATGGTGAATGTAACACAGGATATTGAGAACTCTTTAAAGCTAATAGGAATCAACAACATTTTTGATCTTGGTACTTCCAAAATATTCAAGGCCACAGAAGAAATCACCTTGGCTTCCTCCGACCCTGATACCTTATATGCCAAGTTGGGATTGATTCCTTCAGATATATTAAATAAAGATGCAGAAGGTAAACCAGCATATGAACTTGTCAATGAAAGTATAGAAATATTAGAAGGTGTAGGACAAAAAAGTAAGGAAAAGTTGGTAAAGGCCTTGCACTTGGATACCATTAGGGAATTTTCCCTCTGGCCACCATATCTCAATGCAAAACGCTTGGTCAATGATGCCTATAATCCCGAAACAAGTGTTCATAGCGATCCCGACGCCCCGGCTGAACTGTTACCTACGGGAGGAAAACATGCTACCGAAACTCTTAGTTACCAAAAAATATTTATTGATCAAATTGATGAAGCTATAGGAACTGTTGAAGAGAATATCACAGAATTAACAGACGGTGCACATCAAATAGACATTCTTACATCATCCAAAGGGAAAAGCGGTTTCAGCAGGCCGGCCAAAGGATCTGTACTGACCTTTACCCAAACTTGGACACCACATGCGCTATCGCTTGGCCAACTTCTACATAGTATAGGTCTTGCACCGGGCGAAAGCACCAAAGTAGCCATTATTGAGTGGTCCAGAAAGGAGTCTGGGAGTATGGAAGAAGAAATAAGACAAACAGAAGGTTTAACGGCTGCATCTGAACAATCGCGGGCAATTGAAGAAGTACAAAGCGCCGTAGCCACAGAAGTACAGAATGGATTTTCAGCTTCCCAATCCTTCGCGAAAACCAAAACCGGAGGTTTTTCTGCCGGACTAACTCTTGGACCTTTGGGCCTTGGGGGTTCACATGGTAGTTCCAAAACTTTCGGTTCTGCCATTTCAGTATCCTCCTCAACAGGCAGACGTGATATTTCGGCTGAAATGAGCCAGGATATAACGGCGAGTACCAAACAAAATTCAACCTCGGTCCGTAATAAAAGGGCAGCCGTGGTGAGGGAAGTAAAACAGGAGGAAAGGGAAGAAATTCGTACCCGTGTAATTACCAATTATAACCATTCACATGCACTTTCGGTACATTATTACGAAGTGGTTCAGATTTATAAAACACAGGTAAAATTATCGAAATACGATCGGTGCATTTTTATTCCAATGAAACCATTTGAATTTAACGATGTTCGAATCATAGACCGTTACAGGACAGTTTTGTACAATGGGGCACTAACCAGTTTTACAAGAGAACTAATCGAAAAGGCCAGTGGAGATATCCAGGCCAAAATAAAATTAGACTTGCGCTATGGGTCTAGCACCTTGAATTTCCCACCTGACTGCAAATTGCGTTTTATCAAAAATATGTTCGGTAACGCTGACTTAAGAAAAAGAACCAAAGGCGCTAGAGTTCAATTGGACGATAATAGCGTACTAATTTTTTCTCAAGATGACTTGGGATACATTAAAATTGACCCGGCAATTCCCATTGATAGAATTAAAAAAATTGAACTTGAAACAACTTCCTCGGAAAATACAGAGTATACTAAGGCTGAATTCATGGTGAATGCTATTTTGGGCGACCGTATGGTCAATCAACGGGTGGCATGCAGGCTTCCAGGGACTTCAGGCACCATTTTGTTTTTTGAATTCAAACAGCCTGAATTTGATAAGCAGCTTTCTGAACTGCTAAACGAAGAGAAGCTCTATTATAGTCAGTTAATTTGGCAAAATCTTACAGCTGATGAAGTCGTAATGAGATTGGCACATTATAATTATGAGGGACAGCGACTTATAGAACAAATAGATGCGGTTCCCCTTACCACCTATGGGAATTATATTGTATTTCGTTGGTATCCAAAACCAATGAATGTGAACAACTTGATAAATGCGGAAGCTTCTTTGGAGGCAAGGCGTCCTATTCTAAGGGAAGGTCTTGAATTTAATGTGCCAGACCTAACCAGAATCAAAACCGATTGGGCATGGGAACAATGGAAGAAAAAACACATTGATTTGTCTAAGACCGAAGAAGCTTTTATACCTCTACCCACCGAAGGAGTCTTTACCGAAGCAGTTCTAGGTCGCTATAACGCTTCCGAAAAATTGGATATAACCCGCTTCTGGGATTGGCAAGAATCACCAATTCCACATCAAGCTCCCGACATAGCCCCTATTCAGGCAGGTTCCCGAGCCACCGATGACGGTTTAACATCCCCTAGGTTGGAATCTCCAATTGTCAATATTCAAAATCCACAACCCCTACCCGATCCAGCTGGAGTGGGTGCCGTACTCAATGCAATTACTACTTCAAATATATTTAGGGATATGAGTGGTATGCAGCAGACAGCTGCTCTATTGCAGCAAGGCATTGACACTACAGGCCAAGCGGCAGTTGCGGGAGCATCGTTGGCAGCGCAGAACATGAAAACCATGGCCGATCTTGAAGCGGCAAAAATAGGAGCCGTACGTGATGTGCTCATGGCCTATATGGGTGGTTCTGCCAAAGGCAGCAGTGGTAGCAACTCCCAAGTTGGAGCCATGATCAATCAAGGGAAAAAAATGGACGAACAAAAACAAGATTCTTCATCAAATTCTTCTGGGACAGGCTCTGGTAGTACGGGAACAACTACTTCGGGAACTTCAAATAATTCTACTGGGACATCTGGCGGCACAAGTCAAAGTCATGAAGAAGATGCTTTTTACTCAGCAGTAAGCCCTAATAGAATATCGGGTAATAGTGTTACTTCCAATCCTAGTACAAACAATAATCAGCCATCCAATCCTGCAACACAAAACTCGGCAAACACGCTTCCCCTAGAGGAAAGGAAAAATTCTTTGGAGTCCCAATTTATAATTGAGAAAGTTGGAACAACAGGCAATCACAATGGGGCAATACCAATGTTTGCATGGATAGTATATGACTTTGGCGTTAATAATGCTGATCCGCTCATTGATAATAATGCCAAAGGGCCATTTTCTATTCGCAATCAATTAAAAGAGCGATATCAGGAGCTTATTGATCAAGATATCTGGATAGACATCGAAATCTATGGATACACCGATAATTCAGGTTCCAACGCAACCAATCAAAAGTTGAGGAGTAATCGGGCAATAAAAGCCTCCCAAGCTTTCATTCCTACGCCAGAAGGTCGAAAAGCAAACTGGGTTAAAATTGAGGACAATACTATGGTCATAGAGAACGAAATCAATCTAAAACGAATTTCAGGAGCACCTTTGGATTATTATTTAGCAGACAACAATACCCCTGAAGGACGTAAAAAGAATCGCTCCATAATAATTAAGGAGATAGCCATGCATAATGTAACAGCACCTGGCGGTATACGTTTAACAGATCAGGAAGAGAATAACAAAAGAGATGAAATAGCGGATAAAATAGATGCAATAAGAAATAGTAACAATAAATATGATCTTTTTAAAGTAAGGGCCTATGACTTATGGCTAAATCCATCCGCAGATTTAAGAATTTTTACCGAACATGATGTAACCATGGCAATTCTAGAAAACGTCGATCCAGATGTTGAATTATATCCTTGGAACCCGTTTGACGATAATGGCCCTTCGATAGCAAGTAATGTGTTAAAATATGTCACCGATTATCGTTCGGAAATTAACCTAGACCTTAAAAATAAAAACAAAAATGTAGAAAATGTTCTTGCTACCTTCGAGAATCTATTTAGAGAGCTTTTTAATGGGGTGTCTGCTATGAACAAGCATTTGGATGCCGTCTCTGGAATTTCAAACAATCCATATTACGCGGGTATAAGAATACGGGATTGGATAATTTCCCAACAGCAGGGAAGAAATACAGCGTACCATGTAGCTCTTGAGTTTGCTGAAGATAACTAACAAATGTTTTGTGTAAATTCAATAATTGCGATTACAAAAACTTGAATTAACATTAGTAGTTTATTGCGACCAATTGAATTCTGTCCAAAATTGACAAAATGCTGTTTACATCACCATTGTTGTCTTTATAAAACTACGAAAAGATAAATGGTTAATCTGGAATTAGTACTTTACAAATTCTTAATTATAAGTTTCAATAAAATATTTTTCATCTCGCGTTTACATTGCCTATAATTTTTCAAAACTGCGCAAAATTGAAATAAGTTCTCATTTTCTACGCTCAGAAAACCGGGAATTCTTTTTCTCGGAGTTACTTCAATTAGCCCGACATAAATGAAGAAGTAAATTCAGGCATAAAAAAACTCCTACAACTCTCTGATTAAAAGTAGATTGTTGAAAAATTCGTTATCGTTTAATTGAAAAATTTACTAATTTTAGTACAGACCACGTAGTATACAATGATAACAACCAACAACTAAGCCTACTGAAAAACCAACGTACAACCAATGATAAAATTCGTTCGTTAAATTAATCCCCAACATTTTAGAATTTAATACTGTACAGTTTCTACGGTGTATTACGTAAAAGAATACCGATGTAGGCAATATTGGCAAAGGTTAGTAGATAGTGATTTAAAAAAAATAAAACGTTCCCAAATATTGAGTACACCTTGTTTAATTAATTATAATTAAGATGAAAAAAGTATTTAAAATTGTTGGTATCGGACTAGGAGTTATTGTTCTATTGATTGCTATCGCCTTGATCTTTATCAGTGCCAGCGATATTCCTTCCTATGAAGTTGAAAAAGTTGATTTTAGGGTTAAAAGTAGTCCGGAGGCCATTGCAAGGGGTGAAAAATTGGCCATTATGTTGTGCGCCAGTTGCCATTTAAATCACCAAACCAACAAACTTACCGGACAAAAGATGATGGATGCCCCACCGGAATTTGGAGAAATTTATTCCCAGAACATCACCCAGGACAAAACCTATGGCATTGGGGATTGGACAGATGGGGAACTGCTATATCTACTAAGAACGGGAATAAAAAGGGATGGAAAATACAGTCCACCCTATATGGCCAAACTGCCACATATGGCGGATGAGGATATCAATGCCATTATCTCGTTTTTAAGGTCGGACCACCCTATGGTCAAAGCCGACCCAACTCCCGATACTCCTCCCAAACCTTCATTATTGACCAAACTCCTATGTAGGGTTGCCTTTAAACCCCTTCCTATGCCCAAAGAAGCAATTCCCCTGCCAAATAAAAACGACCCTGTGGAATTGGGCAAATACCTGGCTCATAATCTGGATTGCTTTTCCTGCCACTCGGCCGACTTTAAAACCAACGATTTTTTAAATCCGGAACTAAGTGATGGGTATTTTGCAGGGGGCAATAAACCCTTGGATCTACAAGGTAGGGTAATGCTCACCTCCAACTTAACACCGGACAAGGACACTGGCATTGGCAACTGGACCAAGGACGATTTTATCAATGCCCTTAAGTATGGGCAGAAAAAGGGTGAAAAGGCCCTGACCTACCCCATGCTGCCCTATCCTCAACTTACCGATGCAGAAGCTGGGGCCATTTTTGAATACCTACAGACTATACCTCCTATAAAGAACAAAGTGGAGCGGTCCATATACTAAAATGTAAAGCCGAATCCTAAGCCTGTGCAAATCTGTCCATTATGTAAGCTAGGAACTAAACTTGGGCCTTATGTTGCATTTTAAAGGAATTGGTACGGGCTTGGGAAATGATGCCACCCAGCCCGTATTAATATTATTCCTAAATGCCGTAATTGATCATGGTCTTTAGCTTAAGTTGTCGTAAATTACCCTAAAGGTGAATTATGAAGTATCTTTTGGCCACTTTAGTTTTTATGACACTTATGACCTCAAAAATAATTTTCGATTTCAACAAAGATTCCAGCATCAAGAAATGGAGAATTGTGAATGATGGGGTCATGGGCGGCCTGTCGGTAGGAAGCTTTACCTTGAGCCCTGACGGACATGGATTGTTTGAAGGTGAAATCTCTTTGGAAAACAATGGTGGATTCTCTTCCGTCCGTTACCAATTTGATAAGCTACAGGTAACCAAAGACAGTTACATTGGCATTCAGCTCAAAGGCGACGGCAAAGACTATCAATTTAGGGTAAAGGACAATGCCGGCAATTATTATTCCTATACCACTACCTTTCCGACTACAGGGGAATGGGAAGAAATCAAAATTTTACTCAGGGATATGTATCCTTCTTTTCGGGGTAGGAAATTGGACCAACCCAATTTTTCAAAAGATCATATTGAGGAAATTGTTTTCCTGATCGGGAACAAAAGAACTGAACACTTTAAACTGTTGATCGATAAAATAGCATTGCATCAATCATAGTCCTAAGCCCAGAAAATGAAAGAATATTAAATGCCTTTTTTATTCAATCATAATTAAACTTCAAACCATAACACTGCGCAGCGTTGATAAAATTCCGAACTTATTGAAACCATAAATATTTGTTACATTTATCCGAGTGCTATTTCCTTACGGAAAATACCAGCGTATTTTTTTAAGGAACATTTTAATAACAACCTTATAATCCATTTTTTTAAACAACTATGAAAGTATTGAAAACTTTATTATTGGCATTGCTCTTAAGTACTGTCACCGTCTCTTACGCCCAAATTGAATTACCATCTTTTTTTGGCGATCATATGGTATTACAGCAGAAAGACAATGTTTCCATTTGGGGAACCGACAAACCGAACACTAAAATTAAGATAATAGGAAGTTGGGGAGAGGAATCTACAGCAACAGCCAATAGTCAGGGGCAATGGAAGTTGAAGATGAAAACCCCATCCTATGGTGGACCCTACAAACTTGCCATAAAGGGCAGCAATGAAGTGACGCTCAACAATGTAATGATCGGGGAAGTTTGGCTTTGTTCCGGCCAGTCCAACATGGAAATGCCCGTAAAAGGATTTAACAACCAACCCATAGATGGTAGCGGAGAGGCCATTTTAAACTCCAAAAACAACCAGATACGTTTGTTTACCGTAAAAAGAGCATCAAGCCTAGAACCTTTGGATAAAGTGGAAGGCCAATGGGCAGAGGCCAGTCCGGCAACTGTGAGGGACTTTAGTGCTACCGCTTACTTCTTTGGAAAAAAATTGAATACCCTATTAAACGTTCCCATTGGTTTGATACATACCTCCTGGGGCGGGTCCAGTGTGGAAACCTGGATGGACAAGGAGACGCTTTCCCAATTCAGTACCATAGAGCTTCCAAGTAAACTTCCAGAAGGAGCACCACAGCGCACCCCTACCCTATTGTTCAATGCCATGATCAACCCCTTGATAGGGTACAACATAAAGGGAGCTATTTGGTACCAAGGAGAATCCAACAGAGGCAGGGCCGAGGAATACAGTCGACTCTTCCCCACCATGATAAAAACCTGGAGGGAAAAGTGGCAACAGGGCGAGTTTCCGTTTTACTTTGTACAAATTGCCCCCTATGGTTATAACGATGGCAATGCAGGCTTTGTTAGAGAGGCACAATTGCACACTATGAAAACGGTTGAAAATACCGGAATGGCAGTAACCATGGATATTGGGGATTGTGATTTTATACACCCAAGGGAGAAAAAATTGGTGGGCGATAGATTGGCACTATGGGCACTATCCAAGGATTACGGCATGGAAGGATTTGCCTATAGTGGTCCAGTATACAAAGAAATAGAAGAAATTAAAGAGGGCAAGGTAACGTTGTCCTTTGATTATGTTGAGAACGGTCTCTCCAGTTACGGTGGGCCCTTGACAGGATTTGAAATTGCGGGAGCGGACAAAGTTTTTCATCCTGCCGAGGCCAAAATTAACGGGGACAAGAGCCTTAGTGTTTGGGCAGAAGGGGTTACAAATCCCGTCGCCGTTAGGTATGCATTTAGCAATTGTGAGGCTGGCAGCCTGTTCAATACGGAGGGCTTACCTGCCTCCTCGTTTAGGACAGATACTTGGAAGGAGTAATTGATTAAAATATATTTTGAATTTATACTTTCATTTTACTCAAGCGATTGTTTTGTATCAGTTTTCGCGAATCTTCGATATAGTTCATTGATTTCTACTTGTTATTTGAAGCTATTTATGAACCTTCGGTTTGTTTGCTTGTCCAACCCTTCGAATCCGCTCAGGGTACGGCCATGACATTTAAAACTATTGGGCGCAAGAAAATAATATGTTTTTCTGCGCCCAATTTTCTTTAGGAATACTATGAAATATATGTGGTGCCTTTCAATACTCCTTAAAATTCAAAATACGCTTTCATAGGTTCAAAATAATGTTCCTGCCACCCCTGAATATAGTGTTCGCCATCTTGCGGAACATTGCTATGTATCAAGGTCAATTCGATTACACCATCTGTCTCTGAAAGTACAACCTCAATTTGCGAATCATCCTCGTCTTCATTAAAATTATCACTTCGCCAGGATTGCACAATTTTATGGTAGGGTTCCAAAATTAGATTCTCTCCCTTAATATACCCGTCCCATGCGGTAAACGGATCACCAACCTTATCGGAAACGAAGGCCTCCCCTCCGGTCATTTTGGTGTGTCCCTGGGTACTAAGCCATGCCTTATAAATTTGTTTTGCCGTGGTATTAAATGTTGTTTTTAAGGTAAATTCCATAGGTGAGGTTTTTTGGTGTGATTAAATAGCTAACCCGATTCTTAAATTTACTAAATAATTTTTGGCGAGTTTAATTCTTTATGGCAATAATGAACCACAGCCATTTATTGTTGCCCAATACCCATGCCCACAGAATCTATTATGACTCTTGTGACATTGAACTTTTTAGAATAAGTGGTACCCCAGGAAAGAAATGTCGATTTAGATAAGCTTTTGCTAACTTTGCCCTCTTAAGAACCATACCCGTGCATCCAAAAAATCCGTTTTCCGAAGCCTACGATTTTGATTTGCTTATTCGGCATTCCCCAGAACTAAGGAAATTTGTTTTTGTAAATGAGTATGGCAACCAAACCATAAAATTTGGAGATCCTCTGGCGGTAAGGGCTTTGAACACAGCCCTATTAAAAGCACACTATGGACTTGACTATTGGGATATTCCGGAACAGAATCTCTGCCCCCCTATTCCTGGACGCTTGGATTACCTTTTGCATATAGCTGACCTGATTCCGAAGCCCACACTCCGTTTGTTGGACATTGGCACCGGAGCCAACCTTATCTACCCTATTTTGGCTACCTGTCACTTCCATTGGCAGTGCGCGGCCAGTGAGGTAGATCTGGATGCTTTAAAAAATGCCCAGGAAATTATTGACAGAAACAGCGTATTGGCCAACATAGCCCTTAGGAAGCAAGGTTTTAAAAACAGCATTTTGGAACATATAATTCAACCTGGAGATGAGTTTGACGTGGTGGTATGCAATCCCCCATTTTTTAAGAACCGCACAGATGCCGAAAAACAAAACTTGCGAAAGGTGCGGAACCTGCAATTGGAGGACAGGGAGCGCCTAAATTTTGGAGGCTTAGCCAACGAGTTGTGGTACAAGGGTGGTGAGGAAGCATTTGTAAAAAAGATGGCCGAGGAAAGCATGCAATTCCAAGACCAGGTACATTGGTTCACCTCCTTGGTATCCCAAAAAGAAAACCTTAAAAATATAAAAAGGGCCATTAACAAGACGCAGCCTACAGCAGTCAAGGTAATAGCTATGGAACAGGGCAATAAAAAGAGCAGGTTTGTGGCCTGGACTTTCAACAAATAAATCTGCCGCAATCCAAAACTATTCTGAATATGTTATTGGGGATATACAGTCTAGCGCCAAAACAACTGGTATTCATTAAAAGCTAAACCCTGTCTTGTTTAAGTAAGCGGCCCACAAGTCAAAATCCTATAGTTCTTCACTTGCCTTTAACCTTCGTTTAATGTAGCATTATAATGAATCTAACGGACTTTCTATATTGGCAAGCCTACGTGGTGTTACCTTTGTATACACCTGAGTGGTCTTAATAGAACTATGTCCTAAAAGTTCTTGGATAAACCGCATATCGGTACCGGATTCCAAAAGGTGGGTTGCGTAGCTGTGCCTAAGGCCGTGAACCCCAATATTTTTTTTGATACCTGCCCTTTTCATGGCCTCTTTAAATACCTTCTGTATGCTACCCCTGGAATATTGTCCCCCGTACCTTCCTTCAAGCAAATACTCCTTGGGATTATATTCCCTATAATACTTTCTGAGTTTTGGCAATAGCGTTACGGGTAGCGGTACCATCCTATCTTTCTTTCCTTTTGCACCACGAATATGCACAACCATTCTAGAGCTATCAATGTCATTTAATTTAATAGCAACGACTTCTGAAACCCTAAGTCCCAAACCATAGCAAAGTTCCAGAGCAATGCGATGTTTTAAATTTTCTACCTGTTTAAACAACTTCGCCACTTCACTCTTAGCCAACATTTTAGGTAAGGTCACCGGTTTTTTAGGCCTCGGAATATCAAAAAAGAGTTGTGGCCTGTATAATACTTTTTCAAAATAAAATTTAATGGCATTTATTTTACCGTTCATTTTGCGTTCCCCCATTTTTTCCTGGTAAACACAATAGAGAAAATAATCCTTTAATTTTTTGGGGGTAAGCTCATCCACAGGATAATTTTTGATCAACTGAAGTAAATGAACAAATTCGGCAATATAGATCCGAATGGTGTTTGGACTAAGCGCTTTTAACCTAAGCTGATCATAATACCGTATTAGGGCAGTTTGGTTAACAGGAGCTATTTTGGGAAGTTGTTTTGTAATAAATGGTCGCTGCTCTATATTCAAGGCTTTTCTAACAGCGGGTATATCCGGTAGATACCAAGCTTTATTGGTTTTGCTCCATTTTGCAGAGGTAAAGCGTTCTCTAAATTGTTGTACCAAATGCGGTTTAAATGGAAAAATAACCAATATTACATTTTTGTTTCTATGCACAACAGGTTTAAAAGTATATTGGGAAAAATCCATTCGTCATTTTGTATATCAATATACTGTAAGATACAAAATGATATATAAAATAACAACTTTTAAAAACCCTCCTATCTATTTATGCATAGGAGTTAAGGAGGTATACCATTATTTTTATATCTTAACCTTTAATTACACATATATATGTGTTGTGGTGCATTGTCTCACTCAAGTCGAAAATTCCAAAAATTTACTGCGGATTAAAAATAAATATCTTAAATTTGTATCCAAGTAGATACAGTT
>NZ_JALKBB010000043.1:0-29910 GCF_023016025.1 Arenibacter sp. S6351L
CAATTTAGGGGAGTCAGGAATACGGAATACTTCTTATATCGCTTGATTAAATTATATTCTTAAAATGGTAAAAACCCAACTTTTGGACTTGATCCTGGATAATCCCTGCTTGGTTTTAAAAAACCATCTATTTTCAAGGCTTCCCAGATGCTAGTTTATAAAAATGTGTTCCAAAACGTGTTCACTTTTGTGTTCAAGAGCAAGCTTTCAATCAAATTTGGACATAAAAAAAACGGATCAGCTATTGCCAATCCGTTGATTTTTAAAAACTTAAGTTTTGTAGCGAGAACGAGAGTTGAACTCGTGACCTCCGGGTTATGAAATCTAAGAGAACTGTATCGATATGGCTTTAAATGCACTGAAAATCAGTTAGTTACCAATAATTTTAAATTTTTAGTTATTGGAAAAAACCATAAAAAACCATATAAAACCGCAAAATGTTGTACATATGTTGTACATAGATTTTATATCTTTATGTTATAACACAATTTATTATGGCCACCGTAAAGATAGTATTGCGTAAGAATTATCGTAAGAAAGACGGAACATTTCCAATTGCTTTGCGATTGACCCAATACAGGAAGTCAAAATTTCTCTTTACTGGTGAGTATATCTTAGAAAAGGATTGGGATGAAACTAAAGGGTTGGCAAAAAAGAGTTATCTCAATTCCTCACGACTTAATAATATGCTATTAAAAAAGGTTTCGGAAGCTCATGATATAGCATTGGAAATGGAGGCAAGCGAAGAAAAACAGTCGGTTTCCACATTGGCAAAAAAGATACTAGGCGAGGACAAATTTGATTTTTTCAAAGTGAGCCAAATCTTTATGGAAAATCTTTTAAAACGGAAAAAATTCGATCAACATTATAATCAAGAAAAAAGACTGAATATATTCAAAAATTTTTTAGGGCGTAAGGAGCTATCTTTTATTGACATGGATGTTAAATTGTTAAGGGGGTTCGAAACATTTCTACTTTATGAAAGAAAGGTTAAGCCAAGAACAGTTATTAACTATTTAATGCTCATTCGAACCATTTATAATTTTGCACGTAAAGAGTACCAAGTCGATGATAGAAACTACCCATTTGGCAAGGGCAAGATCCAAATCAAGTTCCCCGAAACTGAAAAAATAGGATTGAATGTAGATGAGATCCAGTTGCTGGAAATGGCTAACGGCTTAACACAGGCTCAACAACACACAGTAAATACATGGCTAACAAGTTTCTATTTTGCTGGGATTAGGGTAGGAGATATCCTAAAATTGAAATGTTCGGATTTTAAAGATGATAGACTCTATTATCGAATGGGTAAAAACAAAAAACTTGTTTCTCTAGCCGTACCTGATAAAGCAAAGAGAATACTACACCCTTATATATCAATCAAAAACCATAAAAACGATTTGGTTTTTCCCTATTTGAAAGGGATTAATCTGGGAGACGAAAAACTAATTGCAACCAGGGTAAAGACTATTACAAGAAATTTAAATAGGCGATTGGAAATTGTGGCCGAAAAACTAGGTATCGAAAAGAAACTTAGTATGCATATTGCCAGGCACAGCTTCGGTAATATTTCAGGGGATAAAATCCCAATTCAAATGCTTCAGAAATTATATCGGCATTCTTCTATTACAACCACGGTCAATTATCAGTCGAATTTCATGCACAAGGAAACGGATGATGCTTTAGAAAAGGTTATAAACTTTGATTGAGATGATACCGTTTGACCGTTCCATTAACGTTTATACCTAATTAATTGGTAAAGAATGGACATAATACGTATATTATAGGATGAAAAATCACGAAGATGATAATATATTTAACTGTTAACAATTAATCCGATGCAGGTAGTATGTCTACAAGAAGAAGCTTTTTATGCTTTATTTGATAAGGTAGTAGAGCATTTAGAATCTAAACGCGGAGATAAGCCGGCTAAATGGATTGATGGTGAAGAAGCAATGTTATTGCTTAATATAAAATCTACAACCACCTTACAGAAATTAAGAGATGAAGGTAAGATTAGATTTTCACAACCGCAAAGGAAAATAATTCTTTATGATCGGGATTCCATTAATGAGTACATTGAAAGGTACGCCCGCGAAACTTTTTAATTATGGAAGAACATCTAAAAGTTGATAAGGATTACATGGAAGCATTCAATCTTGGCTATGAACTTGCCAAAGAATTGAAGCTAAAGTCTCCAATGTTTAAAATCATTGAATCGGATAATAGACGTATGCACGCAATGCACACGGGTATGGAAGAATACAGTAAGGAAATTACTTTAAATAAAAATATTACTTTGGATGACAGCAAAATCATTCAACAAAAAAATAAAGATAACCAAGATGGGAATGAACTCTCCCTTTAAGTAGTATTCTAAAATGCTTGTACATTAAATCAGTCTTTTTGAATCGATATCTTACGCTTAGACCACTTCTGCAACAACCACGACCCATAAACCTTCTTAAAAATGATGATTCAGTGAACTTTCAGAAAGTTTAGAGATAGGTATGGGAAAATTAACTTTATAATTATGCGGCAGAGAAGTATATAAAAGGTGGGAATAATTACACGATGTTGAATTGAGCGTGCCCCAAAAAACGTTCATGGCTGTTTTGGAACTGGTTTGAAGTATGGGTAGTGTCCCAAAAATGGTTCTTTTTATGAGACTATAGAAAACAAGACCGAACCTTCTTATATTTGAACTTTTCGATAATTAAACTCAGACCTTTCATAGAAAATGTTGTTTACGGTAATCATTATTCGGGACAAAGAGGATGAAATCGAGTAATACTAATTGTTGATTTTTTAGAGTTCTTCTTTAATTTTATAATAATATGCCTTTACGCCGATCCTGCATTATTATTTTTATTTTGACCATTACATGGTGCGATGCCCAGAAAAAGTTTGAGCCTGGTAATTCCGTTCCTGCAAATGCCATTGATGCGGAAAAGATTTATTTGCAGTTGACAGGAAAGACATATAATACCTCAGAAGTAGTCTGGTTCAAAGCAGTCGTATCCGAGGCTTTTGGCAACTCACTTTCGGATATTAGTAAGGTTTTGCGTGTAGAACTAATCGAACCGATCGGCCAAGAGATAATAGATAGGAAATTACTGAAATTGGAAAATGGCTTAGCTGAAAGCTTTTTTCAGCTACACGCCAATTATCCTGAAGGCAAATACTTGATACGTGCGTATACCGAATGGAACAGGAACTTTGGAACCGATTTTATCTTTTCATCCTATGTGGATGTTCTCCATTTCAAAAGACCAGAAGATAAGATCGACCCAATTCGGGATATTACAGTTGCCAAGGAATTGAATCATGAAATGGTTACTGTTTCTTCAATGATATTCCCGAACGAATTGGACAGTCTGAATAAAGGTGGGGCGATGTTGTACCTAAATTGGAAAGATGGTTCCGATTCCATTGAGGTCAAGCAAAAAAGAGGCAGGCCCGTCGGCGTAAAATTTGATATACCAAATGATGTCAAGGTCATTGGTTATCGATTAAAAACCGAAAGTAAGAGCTTTTCTAAATCTATAATTTTGGATGAGAATTCAGGAACCTTGGATTTTTTCCCCGAAGGAGGAGCATTGGTAAACGACATAAAGAGCAACATAGGCTTTAAATATCTAAACTATAAAGGCAAAGGGGCAGAAATAGAAGGGATTATAGTTGACCAGGAAAATAATGAGCTGTCTACTTTTAAAAGTAACCATCTGGGTATGGGCAAAATAGTCCTACGGCCCGAAATTGGCAAAGGCTATTTTGGGGTAGTTCAATCGACCAATGGAACAACCCATAGGTATCCCATTCCCGTGGCCAGACCTCAAGGTATGGTCATGCGGGTTATTTCCGAAAAGCATATGAAGCTAATTGCGTTGGATGCGAAACCGGTAATGACCGATAGCCTCTTCCTAAAACTTTATCACCGGGGAAAGGATATTTATATGCTAAGGGCATTGATGAAAAATGGAAAGTTTAGCTATGCCTTCAAAAGCAGGGATTTGCCGAACGGAATTATAGGGGCAACGTTATACGATTCGGGGCATATGCCCATAGCCGAACGTCATTTCTACAATCATAGGCCCGAAGACAATCTGGATATAAAAGTTGAAATGGACAAAAACGAATATGAAGCACGTGATAGTGTAATCGTTCACATTCGTTCCACGAAAGGAAAACGACCTTTGCCAAGTTCTATATCATTAATGGCGGTAAACAAAGATTATTTTGAGCGGACAAACCTTACCCATGGAAATATTGTTTCCTATTTTATGTTGGAATCAGATATCAGGGGCGAAATCGAGGATCCCGCTTATTATTTCAAACATGAGGATCATTTAAAAGATCTTGATTATTTGATGCTTACCCAAGGTTGGTCGAATTATAAGTACGACAAGCCCAAAGAACCCAAGTTGATACAACCTGAAAAGGGACTCGGTCTAACGGGGTATGTTGAGGGAGTACAGAAGGTAAAAAGGAAAAAGCGTTTTCAAAATGACAGGTACGATTTGACATTGATGACTTTTGGAGAAAAAATAACAGTTTATAATCAAGAAGTCGATAGTACGGGATATTTTAATTTCAGTCTTGAAAATAGTTACGGAGATGGAAAAAAATTTGTGATACAACCCACTTCCTCCGGTAGAAAAAGTTCAAACTTTAAGGTCCATATCCATAAAAGAAAAGTTCCCAAGATAGAGTATGAAACCGAATTGGTCATCGCTCCCGTTGATAGTATAATAGAAAAAACCGTAAGTGAGCGAATATCAAAAGATATAGCCCTCGACCCTTTTTTGTTGCCAAATACCATTGCATTGAACGAGGTTGTCGTCAGTGACTACATTCTGACCCCAGAAAGGGAAGAAATGAACAAATTACATGGTATGCCAGATGTTGTCATAGACAACAAAGAGTTGATGGCCAAAGCGAAAAATTGGACAGGAAGCCTTTATTCATGGCTATTGTTCAACTACCCTGAAGAGCTTTCGGTGAGTAGGTTGGGGAATGGGACAGGGTACTTGTATGCCCGAGTCCACGGTGCCGGTTTTACATATATCTTAATTGATGGCATTCCCGTTGTGATCGACCATTTTAGCATTGTTCCCGATATACCGATTGCTGCTGTTAAAAGTGTCGAGATTATCAGAAACACAACAAGTGCCAACCGCTATTTTCGGGATACATTCCCCTCTGCCTCCGGTTTATTCCAGCCTCCACCGTTTCCAGCAATTTTGGCAATTTATACCTATTCGGGAAAAGGTCTTTTCGGAGCTTTTCCCAAAAGGTCCAATTTATTGCTCGACTCTGCCCCTGAGTTCTCCCCCAAAAGGGAGTTTTATAGCCCTTCTTATGATGGGACCACTGATGATCCTGGTACGCCCGACTTAAGAAAATTGATACATTGGGAGCCAAATGTTGTTACGGATGCACAAGGCAATGCTACCATTAAGTTTTTTAATGGAGATATTTCGGGAAAGGTTTTGGTGATTTGTGAGGGTATCTCAATTATTGGAGATGGAATAATAGGTCAGAGTGAAACAACTTACGACATAGTTGAATAGGATTTAGCATTGAATTCCTAGTCGGATTTCAAAAAACCTCATTAAATGGTAATAGGGCCAAAACTAGTTGGTAAATTCATTCTTTATTTGAACTTTCAAATTTGCATTATCAAGATAGAGATATAATATTTGTGCTGTAAAACCAACGTTTTACAGCGCTATCGGTTATTGGCAATCAATGTGGTGACTTTTAATGATCCTGGCACTGCTCCAGATGACACGCAAACGTTTTCGGCTATTGACTGAGATGGAAAAAATAACCAGGATTGTAAATTATGTCCCCCTTTCTGCCAATGCATTTGCCACCATAGGTTTTGACTTTGCCATTTAGAACCCCCTCAGCCTTCAATTACTCAAAAAAACTTGCCCACTCCGATAACCTTGGCAGAGATAGTTCACATTCTCATTTAATACCCCTACGACCCTAATTCAGTTGTGATTCTCGACAGCTATAATTTTAATTATAAACGTCAAAATTTGCATTAGTAGCACTTTTTGACCAAAGTTTGCACAACCTGTGCATCGATAAATTTATATCTTTGTCAAACTTTATGAAAATATTCTTTTCCATATCAATGTCAATTTTATTCTTTTTTCAGGGAATTAGCATTGATATGGACTTTTGTGGACCAATTAAAGAAATTTCAAGCATTATTACCCATTATCAAGACCATAAAGTTTATGGAGACTCTTTCCTTGAATATGTAGTTGAAGATTACATTGACAATGATGCAAAAAATGAAGGGCATCATAATAACCCAGATAAGGAGAATACACCAGTCCATTCCCATAATCAATGTTGTCACCCTTTAGTATTAATTATTGCGAACAACAATTCGGCTTTAACCAATCGACTAAAGTTTGAAGAGAAAAAACAGTTTAACTTACATAAAGTAAACTTCACTTCTAGATATTTGGAATCGCTTTTCCAACCCCCTAAAGTATAATTCAGTTTTTTAAGGATAGCTATATCCTTACGTGATGCTTTTCAAAGTAAGCATCGCATTTAAACGCATTGCATCTAATTGCATTGCGAGGTTTAAACTGAATTAATACTTTTTCTATGATTAACAAAATCATTTCATTTTCCATTAATAACAAGTTTATTATTGGACTCTTTATAGTGGCTCTTGTGGGTACGGGCATTTGGTCTATGGCCACTATAAATCTGGGTTCTGTACCCGATATTACCAACAATCAAGTACAAGTTATTACAGTTGCCCCAAATTTGGGTACTGAAGATATTGAGCAATTTGTAACCTATCCCGTAGAATTGGCAATGGCTAATCTTCCTGACGTTATCGAGTTGCGTTCGGTGTCCCGTTTTGGTCTGTCCGTGGTTACCATTGTCTTTGAGGACGAGGCAGGCACCTACCTTCCCCGGCAATTGGTGCAAGAGAAATTGACCGAAGTTGCCGGAGAAATCCCCGAAGGTTTCGGCACCCCATTTATGGCACCAATTACTACAGGGCTAGGCGAAATCTACCAATACACCTTAAAATTAAAAGAGGGCTATGAAGACAAATATGATGCCATGGAGCTTCGCACCATCCAAGATTGGATTGTAAAACGGCAAATGGCATTAGTTCCCGGAGTGGTCGAGGTAAATGCATTTGGTGGTTATGTAAAGCAGTATGAAGTGGCCATTAACCCTGATAAACTAAAAAGTTTCGGTATTACAATGAATCAGGTTTTTGAAGCTTTGAAGGTAAATAATGCCAATACTGGTGGTGCATATATAGAAAAAAACCACCAAGCTAATTTTATCCGTGGAGAAGGTTTGGCACGTAGTATTGAAGATTTGGAAAATACAGTTGTAACCACACAAAACGGAAGCCCTGTTCTAATACGGGATGTCGCCGAAAAAGTAGGCTATGGGAATCAAGTGCGTTATGGTGCGTTTACCCAAGATGGACACGAAACCGTTGGTGGACAAATTTTAATGCTGAAAGGCGAAAGCCCTGGCAACGTAGTCGAAAATGTGGAGAAGCGCATTGTAGAAATACAGAAATCCTTACCTGAAGGCGTTTACATAGATACATTTCTAAGCCGAAGTGAACTCATTGGAAGAACCACAAGCACCGTTGAAAAAAACCTTATTGAAGGTTCATTGATTGTGATTTTTGTGCTTGTCTTGCTTTTGGGAAGTTTCCGTGGTGGCTTGATTACAGCTTCGGTAATCCCTTTATCATTACTCTTTGCATTTATCTTGATGAAACAATTTGGAGTATGGGCGAATTTAATGTCCTTGGGTGCTATCGATTTTGGTATCATCGTGGATGGTGCGGTAATCATTGTGGAAGGAATGGTATTCCATATCCATCAACGGATGAAAAAAACCACAACCGCCATTGACCAGTCCGAAATGGATGAAATAGCGTATGAATCGGCAAGTACGATGATGAATTCGGCATTTTTCGGACAATTGATTATCCTTATTGTATTTACTCCCATTTTGTTCTTAACAGGCGTTGAAGGAAAAATGTTCCGTCCAATGGCGTTTACGTTCGGATTTGCCGTTTTAGGAGCGATTATCCTTTGTCTTACGTATGTTCCGATGATTTCTGCAATGTTCCTAAAACCTACTAAAAATCAGAATAGTTGGTTTGCCAAATTTGAAAACAAGATTGATAGGTTCAGTGATAAAATAATGTCCGGTTTAAACAGAGCTTATGTACCATTGCTCAATTTTGCACTTCGCTTTAGGGCTGGTGTCGTTTTAGGCGCGGTTACCTTGCTATTGATTGCAGGATTTATTTTCAGCAATATGGGTGGCGAATTCATACCTAAATTTGATGAGGGCGATATTGCGTTCCAAGCTTTGATAAAACCGGGGAGCAGTCTTACAGAATCTATTGAGGCTTCAAAAAAACTTCAAAATCTAATTAATGAATTTCCAGAAGTAAAGACGGTAGTTTCAAGGATTGGTGTGGCCGAAATACCGACAGACCCGATGCCTATGGACATTGCGGATAGTTATATTATTCTTGAAAAAGATAAGAGCAAATGGACTTCAGCAGAGAGCAAAGAAGAACTCATAGAAAAAATACAGGAAAAAATTTCAGTCGTTCCCGGCGTAAATTTCGTGTTTACCCAACCTGTAGAACTTCGTTTTAATGAATTGCTTACAGGTGTGCGTGAAGACGTGGCCATCAAATTGTATGGAGAAGACCTCGAAGTACTGGCCGAAAAGGTACAGGAGATGGCGGCTATAATTCAGACGGTGCCTGGGGCTGGTGATGTAAGAGCTGAAGCAACCAGCGGTCTACCGCAGATGACTGTTGTTTATAATCGTGCGAAAATGGCCCAATATGGTGTAACTGTTGACAAGTTGAACGATTATGTGAGTGCTTCATTTTCTGGAGAACAGGCGAGTGTGATTTTTGAGGGCGAAAAACGGTTCGATGTGGTTATCCGATTGGCAAAGGAATTTAGACAGGACATCAACAGCCTTAAAAATCTTTATATCGATTTGCCAAACGGAGCGCAAGTGCCTTTAAAGGAGGTTGCAGATATCAGTTATAAACCCGGACCAATGCAGATTTCAAGGGACAACACGTCTCGTCGTATTTCGGTGGGCGTAAATGTACGTGGGCGCGATGTAAAATCGATGGTCGAGGAAATTCAGCAAAAATTGGAAACACAGGTAAAATTGCCACCTGGTTATTTTGTAACCTACGGAGGTTCGTTCGAAAACCTGCAACGTGCATCAGACCGATTGATGATTGTAGTGCCTATTGCACTTTTCCTAATATTCATATTGCTCTATTTTGCCTTGAGTTCGTTCTCACAATCCCTAATGATTTATATGGCAGTGCCTTTGGCGGCCATTGGAGGAGTCTTTGCACTATTGATACGAGGAATGCCTTTTAGTATATCGGCAGGTGTTGGTTTTATCGTGCTCTTTGGAGTAGCCGTTTTAAACGGACTGGTACTGATAAACAAATTCAATGAACTAAAAGAAAGTGGAATGACAGACTTAAAAAAACGGATATACGAGGCAACACACGAACGTTTACGTCCCATTTTGCTTACGGCAACGGCGGCCATTATGGGCTTTATCCCAATGGCGATTTCTACCTCGGGTGGTGCGGAAGTGCAACGGCCTTTGGCAACGGTGGTTATTGGTGGATTACTTACAGCGACGTTTTTAACGCTTGTGGTTCTCCCCGTATTATACTATTGGCTTGAATCCCGAAAAGAAAAGAAGGATAATGGTGGTGACGCAAGTTACATTAAGAAAGGCGCAACGGTTATTATTATATTATTGAGTTTGGGAGGCTTTTTGACCTCAAATTCCGCTACTGCGCAGAATAGCCAGATGGCTCAAACAATTACTTTGGAAGAAGCCATATCTATGGCCAAGGAAAATTATCCTTCCCTAAAGGAAAGTCAAGCTTTAATCGAAAGAGAACAGGCGATGAAAGGAACAAGTTTTGATTTGGGAAGCACCTCTTTATATACCGGTAGAGAAGACCAAGGAGTGCAACAAGGAATATTGCGTACCTATGGCGTACAACAGGGCAATATTGATTTGCTTTCAGGTTTTTCAAAATCCAAGTTTTATAAGGAACGAGTTCAATTGGGCGAAAAGTTCTATGCACTAAACGAGCAACAGTTGATTCGTAATGTGATGCAGGCCTATGAACAAATTAATTATAACAAGGCACAGTTACGCTTTGCGGAACAATTGGACAGCGTTTACAGTGACTTCAGGACGGCGGCAGAACTACGTTTTGATACGGGAGAAACTGGAAAACTGGAATTTATTGCGGCATCTTCTGAATATCAACAGATACAGGTGTTGCGACAACAGGCTTATGATGATATAGAGATTGCCAAGCGTGCGCTAAAGCAATATCTGGGTATCGACCAAGAAATCGAAACAGTAGGATTGCCTTATCAAACAATGAGCTTTATGTCCGTGATGGACTCGACATCGGTAGGTGAAAACCCGCTATTACAATATTCAATGCAAAATGCCAAAGTGAGCAAGGCGAACATTGGTGTTGAAAAATCACAGTTCCTGCCCAAGTTCAGCTTGAGTTATGACAAGCTCAAGTACAATGATTTTTCTGGGTTCAATGCATATCAGGCTGGAATCAGCATTCCGCTTTGGTTCTTTCCTCAAAAATCAAGGGTTAAAGCCGCCAAGGCAGATGCGTACGCGGCCGAAAACCAGTATTTGGAACAGAAGGCCATAACTGAAAGTAGGGTTTCCCAACTTTTAAAATCTTTAGAAAAGACCCAAAAGACGCTTGATTATTATCAAGAAGGAGCTTTACTATTGGCCGAAGAACAGATATCGACAGCTGAACTTGCTTCAAAAGAAGGCGAAATAGATTATGTGAATTATATCACGATCCTGAACAGTGCCATTCGGATAAAGCAGAGTCATTTACAATTTATAAATCAGTATAACCAACAAGCCATTGAGCTACAATATCAATTGGGCAATTTATAACCTTAAAAAAAGAGAAATGAAAAATATACTATTAGTAAGTACAGTATTATTTACACTTATGTTTATGAGTTGTAACGATGCCCCAAAATCTGAACTTGGGCATAACGAAGCTGAAGGCGTATCAAAAACCAATGAAGTTGGAGTAGATGCACACGGCGAAGAAGGCCATGATGAAGGAGAGGAAGAAGGTGGTCACAGCGAGGAAGAAGGCGTTGTCGAACTTACAAAGCAACAGGCCGAAACCATAGGTTTGGAAATGAAACCTTTGGAGGAACGTAATTTAGGAAACAACATTAAGGTAACAGGAATGCTTGAGCTTTTCCCACAGGACAAGGCGAACATAAGCCCGTTTGTTGGTGGAAATGTGAGTTCCATAAAAGTAATCCCTGGAGATAACGTAAAGAAAGGTCAGGTGTTGGCATATATAGAACACCCAGATATCATTGCAATGCAACAGGATTATCAGGAAAAAAATGACGAACTGGTCTTTTTGAAACAGGATTTTGAACGCAAGCAGACCCTTTATGATAAAGGTGTTTCTTCTGGCAAGGAATTTCAGATGGCGCAGTCAAAATTTCGTTCCACAACATCCAGCGTCAATGGTTTGCGGTCCCAATTAAGACTGTTGGGCATTGATCCGGACAAAGTGGCGGAAGGACAGATATATTCCGCTGTTCCCATTACCTCGCCTATAAGTGGGTATGTGGATGAAGTAATGATTAGCCTTGGCGATTACGTGGCACAACAATCCAAAATGTTCTCGATAAGCGACAACTCAAAAATTTATGTCAACTTCAAAGTATATGAGAAGGACATAAAGCAAATCAAGCAAGGGCAACAGATATATTTTTCCACGGCCTCTCGTCCAGATGAACTGCTTAAAGCAACCGTTCGGTCTGTTGGTAAAACCTTCAATACAGACCCAAAAGCTTTGGAAGTTCTGGCGGACATTGAAAACAAGGATAAAAACCTATTGCCGGGTATGTATGTGGAAGGACGCATAGTGCAGGGCGAGAAAAAGGGTTTTGCCGTACCGGAAGCTGCCATTATAAAAGAAGGCGAGCAATCCTTCATTTTCATTTTGGATGAAGATGAAGAAATGGAAGCGGGCAAAATGAAATTCAAAATGATACCCGTAACGGTCGGTATTACCGATTTGGGCTTTGTTGAAGTCAATCTACCTGCCGAAGTTTCAAAGGATGCCAAAGTCGTGATAAATGGAGCTTATAACCTGTCTTCGGAAATGGTCAAGGGCGAACTGGAACACGGACATTAATTCAATAACAATCAAAGATTTTGATTCCGAGTTTGTTTATCGTCTTAATTAGTTAGTTAAAAATTAGAAAACAGGCTCGGTTCAAAATCGATTAAAACATAAAAATATTTTTAAGATGAAAGAAATAAAAGCATTTGTAAAACCGAACCGAATCCAAAGAGTCATTGAAGCGTTATCAGATAATGGATTTGAAAGTATGACCCTTTCACAAGCAGAAGGCACTGGCGCATTCAAGGCAAAAGGTGCAAGACCTTCGTTGGATTTTCGTATTACCGATAGTCCTGTAGTTAAGCTGGAATTGGTCTGTCAAAATGAGGAAGCCCAAGCTGCCATTGAAATAATTTTAAAAAATGGCAAAACGGAAGAACCTGGAGACGGCATTATCTATATAGCAAATATCGAGGATGCCTTTCAGATTAAAACTGGAGATTCCTTAAAACGGTACGACCTATAAAACACTTTATCACAAATGGAAAAAATAGTCCAACTACTTGAAAGCAAAGGGATACGGCCTACGGCTATGCGCCTTATGACTTATAAGCGTTTAGCAGAATTAGAGGCGGCCATAAGTCTTGGCGATTTGGAAAAGGATTTTAAGGTCAGTGAAAGAAGTACCCTATTTAGGACTATGAAAGCGTTTGAAGAAAAAGGTATGGTGCATCAGATCGAGGATGGGACAGGAGTTATAAAATACGCCCTTTGCGAAGAGAATTGTGAGTGCGAGGTCGGCAACGACCTCCACTTGCATTTTCATTGCAACAGATGCGAGGAGACAGTGTGCCTGACAGCCCATAAAATTCCCCACATCAACTTGCCCGAAGGTTATATCACGGAAGATGTCAACCTAGTGGTAAAGGGCATCTGCGAAAAATGCAGCGGCAACTTGGATTAAGCGTCAGGTTTTAAAATACGATTATCGATTATAAATATAGAGCTATGGTAAAAATCTTTGAAAAAGAAGCTACGGTATATATGGTAGCACAAAATAAGCTGGATGCCAAGGATTACGAAAACTTGACCCCCGTTTTAACAAATCATCTAAAGGTGTATCAAGAAGTTTCCTGGTACATCGAAATGCAAAATTTTGAAGGTTGGACGGCAAGTGTCCATTGGAAGGGGATTGAATTGGACCTCCCCAATGAAAAGCATTTGAAGCGGGTTGCCTTGGTGGGAAACGTTAAATGGCAGGAACTATTTACAGAGGTGCTGCTTCCTTTTTCCAGGGCCCACATAAAATTTTTTAAGCCCGAAGACAAGGACTGCGCTAAAGAATGGATAGAAAAATTGGATAAGGACTGAATTATTAACGTAAAATAAAAATAGTATGACGGACGATTGGTATTTCTGTGGGATGCACTGGATATGTTCGAGGCACTGGATAATATAGATTCACTTTTAAATTAGAAAATATGGGATTTTTAAAACATTTACTCAGGGGAATGGGAAGAGGTGGACATCATTCCACCAAGCATGGTCGAAAGCACGATTACGGTTACCGGGATGGTCATTCAGGGTCGAAGGTGTTGATCCGGTGCCCAAAATGTGGCGTAGATAATGAACAAAACGCACTTTTCTGTCAAAAATGCGGCTCGGCCTTGGGAAAGGGAAAATGCAATAGTTGCAAGGAGAGCATACCGCTGGATGCTAAATTTTGCCCAAGTTGCGGTAACCGTGTCTAAACCTGTAACCATGGGAAAAATACAGCTGGCATTAGTTATCCTTTTTATCAATGTCCTTGGACTAGGGGCCCAGACAATATATATGACCAAAAAGGGACATCTAATGTTATCTACGGAGGTTGGCAAAGAACCGGTCAATGCCGAAAGCACCGAATTATCCGTACTATTAAATTATACCGATAAGCAAATAGTAGGGTCTTTGGACCTGAGAACGTTACAAATGAAAATCCCGGAAGTTAATGCAGTTTTAAAAGAGGCCGAGGATCCTTTAATGGTCTATTTCACGGGCAACATCCCTACAGAGGATTTTTTATCCTCACGCCACGACCCGATCGATTTCAATTGGCCGGTCACCGTATCCTTTCAAGATAATTCATTTCAGGTAATTCTTAGGACTACCCTGACCCACCTGGAGGAAGGGCAAAGATTTTCCTGTTTGTTAAGTGCCATGGGGGAGCTTTTAGCGGTAGAAACAGGTTTGGAGGAAATAATACCGGGATTGGACAAAGCAATAGAAATACGGTTTGCACAGAT
The DNA here is from genome assembly GCF_023016025.1 of Arenibacter sp. S6351L. Lineage (NCBI taxonomy): Bacteria > Pseudomonadati > Bacteroidota > Flavobacteriia > Flavobacteriales > Flavobacteriaceae > Arenibacter > Arenibacter sp. S6351L. The sequence continues at coordinate 14,527 of NZ_JALKBB010000043.1, forward strand.
GGTATTGAAATTGGAATAGATAAAAATTTTATAGCACAAAAAAAATGGACCTACAAACAGTACTACTGTTATTACCATGTTTGGGGCTGGCAGTTTTATTAGGGATATTAATTGGCATCGGGTATTTTGGCAACTTTGTCGCCCAGTTATTGGGTTTTCGGACAAATCAGGCCTATGAACGCTGGTGGGAAGCCCGCATTATATGGGGCGCTATTGTTAATGATTCCCGAACCTTGATATGGCAGACCATTTCACTTTATGATAGGTCGGATGTGCAATATGTATATAATGTAAAGGAAATGACAAAACGCCAATTCGTATGGTGCTATGCTTTGGGCGAATATCTAAGGAATCTTCCATTTTCGTCAAATGTAGCCAGCTATGTAAGATTTGAAAGAATCAAAAACACGGATTTCCCCAAGGCACATAGCCTATTGATCCATTTGATCATATATGTTTTTGCTACAATGCTTCCTTTTGGCCTATCCGATAATGACCTCTCGCTAGAAATTGGTCTTACCATTGCTATCCCAATAATCTTTATAGCGATTAAGAAAACGTCAATTTTAATGCAGGGTCCATTTGAAAACGACCCAATGGATACACCAATGATCGATCAGGCCCAGACTATAGAAATAAAATTAAAAGAGATGATAGGTGACGTGGACTTCCCTTTTAAAATGAAACCTAACAAGTACTATATACTTTAAAACATCAGTCTAATGAAAAAACTACAAATAAAAATCCCGGTTGTCCTTCCGCAGGTTCCAAACGAAAAAGATACTTGTGTTAAAAGGCTTATTCATGAACTACAGGCTAAAGAGGGCATCGAAAAAGTGCACGTTTCGGACAAAAGGAAAAACGATGTGCCACAACTCTGTTTTCACTACGACCCTGATGTCATATCCATAGATCGAATCCAATCCTTAGCAAAAAAAACTGGTGCCGGAATAACCGATAAATATGGACATAAATTGCTCCAGGTGGAAGGAATACGTCATGCCAGACATGCCCGTAGCATCGAAAAAAGCCTACGGTCCATTGAGGGGGTCTTAGAAGCTTCGGTAGCCGGTACCGGTGTTGTACGCGTTGAATTCGACAAGGGTATAACCGGATTTGCCGCAATAGAAAAACGGCTCAGGAAAAAGGACCTTACCATTATTGAGGAATCGATGGTTATGAAAGAATTCAGCAAAAAACCAATGGAGCGTTTATTTCTAGAAGAAGAAGAAGGACTGGAAAAGGAAGGAACATCCTCAGAAAGCCACGAGCACAAGGAGGGCGAGACACACGAGGACGGAGAGGAACATGCCCACGGTGGGATTTTAGGCAAAAATACCGAACTTATTTTTTCAATTATCTGCGGGGTACTTCTCGGGATTGGCTTCGGGCTTTCCTACGTAGAATCCATCCCGGACTGGGTCAGTCTTAGCCTGTATATAGGCGCTTATTTCTTTGGTGGTTTTTTTACGGCCAAGGAAGCAGTACAGACCGTCGCCAAAGGTGGTTTTGAAATTGATTTTTTAATGCTGGTCGCCGCCATTGGCGCCGCCGTTCTTGGCGAATGGGCGGAAGGTGCACTGTTGTTGTTCCTATTTAGCCTTGGGCACGCCTTGGAACATTACGCAATGAACAAGGCAAGAAAGAGCATTGCCGCTCTTGCGGATCTTGCACCAAAAACGGCCTTTCTTAAAAAAGATGGCAAGACCGAGGAAATCGGGATTGAAAAATTGCGCATTGGTGATGTTATAGTGGTCAAGCCCAACAGCAAGATATCCGCAGATGGTGTTGTGGTCAACGGAAAAAGCAGCGTCAACCAGGCACCTATTACCGGGGAAAGTGTACCCGTGGACAAAATTCCCGTGGAAGATACGGGCAGGGACTATTCGGCAGACGATGATATTAAGGATGAAAATCGCGTATTCGCTGGAACTATCAACGGTAATAGCACGTTGGAAATAAAGGTAATCAAAGAAGCCAAAGACTCTACCCTGTCCCGATTGGTCAAACTGGTCAACGAGGCACAGACCCAGAAGTCCCCCACACAGCTGTTGACCGATAAGTTCGAAAAATACTTTGTGCCTTCCGTACTTGTACTTGTGGTTATCCTGCTCTTTGCCTTTCTGGTCATTGACGAACCTTTTAGTGCCAGTTTTTATCGTGCTATGGCGGTATTGGTGGCTGCTAGTCCCTGTGCACTGGCCATTTCAACACCAAGTGCCGTATTGAGCGGTGTGGCACGGGCGGCAAGGGGCGGTGTACTTATCAAAGGTGGGCGACCGCTTGAGGATCTGGGGGTCATTACGGCTTTGGCTTTTGATAAAACGGGAACACTAACCGAAGGCAAGCCCAAACTTACCGAGGTGGTACCATTGGGGGATATTGAAGAAAATGAACTGTTAAAGATAGCCGTTGCCGTTGAAAATTTGAGCGACCACCCTTTGGCCAAAGCCGTCGTAAGGGATGGGAGAGAGCGTCTGAAAGGTACTGCTATTACCGATGCGTCCGATTTGGAAGCGGTTCTCGGAAAAGGTATCAAAGCTTCCTTGGGCAAGGATAAAATCTATATTGGAAACCTTGACCTGTACGAAGACCTCGATGATGCAAAACCATCCGAAGAAATATCCACCAAGGTAAGGGAACTTGAAGGGGGCGGAAATACCACGATGCTCATAAGAAGGAACAAAGAATATATTGGTATCATTGCCCTGATGGACACCCCACGGGAAGCGGCCAAGGAAACTCTGAAAAAACTAAAGGAAATCGGCATCAAGCGGATGATAATGTTGACAGGGGATAATCAAAAAGTGGCCGATGCCGTTGCTAAAGAAATTGGATTGACCGATGCCTGGGGAAGCTTGTTACCGGAGGAAAAGGTAGATGCCATTAAAAAATTAAAAGAACAGGAAAGCAAGGTCGCAATGGTAGGCGACGGTGTGAACGATGCCCCTGCAATGGCGAACAGCACCGTTGGTATCGCAATGGGTGCAGCGGGCAGTGATGTGGCCTTGGAAACTGCGGACATTGCCCTAATGGCCGATAAATTGGAAACCCTGCCCTTTGCCATAGGTTTGAGCAGGAAGGCAAAGTCCATTATCAAGCAAAACCTTTGGGTCAGTCTCGGTATTGTTGCCCTGCTCATACCATCGACCATTTTTGGGCTTGCCAATATCGGTATTGCAGTGGTCATCCACGAAGGCTCAACGTTGCTTGTGGTTTTTAATGCGTTAAGGCTTTTGGCCTATAAAAAATAAATTTAATGAAAATGGTTCCTTTTGAATCAAGGTTAAAATGACCAAAACGGAAAAAATATTATCGTATCACGGTATTCGTCCCACTCAAATGAGGTCGAAGATATACAAGTTCCTGAAAAGGAAACAAAGTGCCGTGTCCTTTTCCGATTTGAAAAAGGCTTTTGTTCAAAAGAGCGAAACCAATAAAACAGCAAACAGAACGACCTTTTATCGCAATCTCAAGATTTTTGAGGATAAAGGGTTGATCCATCAGATCAATGATGGGACGGGAGTGGCAAAATATGCGATTTCTGAAGACGCCGGCAAAAAAGACCTGCATCTGCATTTTCATTGCACACAATGTTTGGAGACCACCTGTTTGCCCAGCAGAATGCCAGAAGATTGTTTACCTGCCCAGTACCAAACGCAAGGCGTTAATCTGGTGTTAAGAGGAATATGTAAAAAATGTTTGCGGAAATTATCAAAAATGAGAAACGAATCTTTATGGACAGAGAAAAATGTTCAACGTACTTGATGATAACCTTATGCCATAGCCTATAAAATATACTAGAGAATACCATAAAACGAACCAATTTGCCAAGGAAGAAGTTATGGAACGTGGAATTGTAAAAGGGAAAATGGCAAGAAATAAAATTTAGCCATGGCGTTGATAAAAATAACTGAACAAGATAGACTGAATGTTTGAAGATTTTAAACCGACCTTGATTCCCTTGAACCAAGAGTTAAATATAAGGGGCTCAAATTGTCAAGAAACTAATCCTGAAAAAAAAATTACACCGAAAAAAAGCTAAGGAATGGATTTACGATCTAAAGGGATAATAATTAATTAAAAACTATATAAAATGTTACAGATAATCGAATTAAAAGATAAAAATATTATTGAAACAAATGCTTCGGGGAAATTGGGAAAAGAAGATATCGAAAAAATCCATCCGCTTATCCATGCCATATTGGACAGGGGAATGAAGGTTCGTTGGTATTTTGAAATGGAAAATTTTACGGGCTGGGATCTTCCCGGATTATGGGAAGACCTAAAAATGGACACGGCCCACGCCAGGGATTATGAAAAAATAGCGATGGTGGGCAACAAAAAATGGCAGGAGTGGATAACGCAGTTTATGAAACCCTTTACGAACGCCAAGATCAAATATTTTGATTTGGAAGATAAAGAAACTGCAAAAAAGTGGGTAGAAGAATAAAGGCGCCAACGATCCAAGTATTTGTTATATAAAAGCGAACGACAACCACGTATTCTAGGATGTCGGTAAAGAATAAAAAATGAAAAACAGGAAATCAAAAATAAACGGCGAGAAAATAAATTGTTCTACCCAGAATCTTGAAAACGGGTGCTGTGAAACTATGGAAATTCCGCAGGTAGAACCCACCAGCAAGATAAATATCAGACCCTACATCCCTGCAGTTGTCAGTTTCATAATGTTGATGGCGGCCATACTTTTTGATTATTTAGGGACATTTCCGCATTTTGAGGGTAGGATAAGGATATTATGGTACGTTGTTGCATACCTCCCTGTTGGTTTTCCAGTAATAATGGAAGGCTGGAACAGCATTAAAAAAGGCGATTTCTTTACCGAATTCCTGTTAATGTCCATTGCCACCCTTGGTGCATTCGCCATTGGCCAATATCCCGAAGGTGTAGCAGTAATGTTATTTTATGCGGTCGGCGAATTGTTTCAAAGTGCTGCCGTTAAAAGAGCCAAGGGAAGCATCAAGGCTCTACTGGATGTAAGACCGAATGAAGCCTTGGTCTATAGGAACAACAATTATGTTTCTGTAAATCCCGAAACCGTCGCCATTGGCGAGAAAGTGCAAGTCCGTGTGGGCGAAAAAATCCCTTTGGATGGTATTTTGCTTTCCGAAAAAGGCTCGTTCAATACAGCGGCATTAACTGGCGAAAGCAAACCTGATACGATTGCAAAGGGCGAAAAAGTATTTGCAGGAAGCGTCAATCTGGATGGCGTTATTGAAATCGAAACCACCAAGGAATTCAAGGATAGTTCCATCGCTCGAATCCTCGATATGGTTCAAAATGCCACGGCCCGAAAGTCCAAAACGGAATTGTTCATCAGGAAGTTCGCTCGTGTTTATACGCCCATTGTTGTCTTTCTTGCTATTGCCCTAACGTTCCTGCCCTATTTCCTCGTTGACGTATATGAATTTAGGGACTGGTTGTACCGCGCTTTGATATTTCTTGTGATTTCGTGTCCATGTGCACTGGTAATTTCAATTCCTCTCGGTTATTTCGGTGGTCTCGGTGCAGCTTCCCGAAATGGAATCCTGTTCAAAGGTGCCTCCTTCCTCGATGCAATGACCAAAGTGAATACCATAGTAATGGACAAGACAGGCACCATTACCCAAGGAGTCTTTAAAATCAAGGAAGTCATAAATAGCACCACTTTTACGGAAGCTGAATTTATGAAATACCTGATGGCAATGGAAAAACAATCCACCCATCCCATTGCCAAGGCGATACTTGATTATAAGGTAGAAGGATTAGAATACAAGGCCGTGGAGGTATCGGAAATTGCAGGAAAAGGATTGAAAGGAACGGTTAACGGGAAAACCATTGTAGTGGGGAATATGGCATTGATGACTTCCAATGGCATTGATGTCCCTTCTGAAACCGAAAGCATTGTTGAGTCTATCGTCATGGTCGCCATTGATGGGAAATTTGCAGGATACGTGACCATTGCCGATGAACTAAAGGAAGATGCGCATCAGGCCATAAAGCAAATTAGGGAATCAGGTATTTCGAAGATTATTATGCTTTCGGGTGACAAGGATTCCATAACCCAACAGGTCGCAAAAGAATTAAAAATCGATTGGGCAAAAGGCGGTCTTTTACCGGAAGATAAGCTGAACGAGGTCGAAACGTTAAAGAAGCAATCCGATACCAAAGTCGCCTTTATAGGCGATGGTATCAACGATGCGCCCGTCTTGGCGGCAAGTGATGTGGGTATTGCAATGGGTGGTTTGGGCAGTGATGTCGCCATCGAGACGGCAGATGTCATTATTCAGACAGACCAGCCTTCAAAGATTGCAAGAGCCATCAAAATAGGGCGCTCGACAAGACAAGTCGTTTGGCAGAACATTGGTCTTGCCTTTGGTGTAAAAGTGATGGTAATGGCACTGGGAGCGTTGGGAATGGCCACGATGTGGGAAGCTGTTTTTGCTGATGTGGGGGTTGCTTTGTTGGCCATTTTAAATGCGGTAAGATTGCAGAAGATGAAATGGAAATAAAAATGATGTCGCAAAATCGTAGAAAGAGAAGAGAAAAGAAAAAAAATGAAAAACCTATGGTAAATACCATAACCAAAAAAGATAAAATACTTGGTATTCTGGCTATAGTAACAATCTTCATTGTTGTACTTGCCCTATTCTTTTATGAGGCTATTTTTTACTTTTTTTATCTCCTTTTTCACTAAAAAAATTATTATAATTATTGATAATCACATAAAATAAATATAGTGCAAGTAAAAACGATTTTGATATTGGTAGGTTTTAGCCATATCTTAAGTAATGCAATGGATTATGCCATGGGATCGGCAAAACAATTGAATTCCGGTCTGATCTTCGTTCATATTCATTCCTTGGCTTAATAGGCCGGTTTCCCAACAGGTATGGCAACGATGTCAGAAGCATAGGCAGGAAATACAATTTCACATGAAGAAGCAATTGAAAAAAGATTAAAGGATTTTCTAGATGGCCCTCCTAAACTCAACAACTCCAATCATTAAAATTTTGCGGTTTTTGGTGCTACAGTGGACGTTATTTTTCAGATTTCGATAGATAAAACGGCCGTTTTACGAAACTGGTTTGAAGTATGGGTAGGATTCCAAAAAACACTCGTTTTGTTTAATTATTGGTTTGGCCAGCACTGAACATATTTTCATCAAGACCGATCGCAAGCGTTATCCCTTATCAAGCTTAGACGTAGATGCTTTTTTCATTTTTAGTGACCCAAATAACCACCTTCAATCAAAAATAGGAAGAAATACCAAAACTAAATCCCGCAGTTTTAGCCGGGTCATTATCAAGTATATCCTTTTGTCTCTGTATACGGTAATTTAAACGAAAGACTGTTTGTGGGGAAGGTCTGAAACTAATAGCAGGTATAATACTCCAAAGGGCTTCGCCCATGTTATCTCCCGTTTCTTTGAAAGTACCTACGTTCCAATCAACATACTCGAACCTACAGGCAAAATTTAATGTTGCCTTTTCCCAATCAAATATTTCGCGCTTTAAAATAGGTTGCACTACGTCCAAAAATCCACCGTGTTGTCTGTTTCCAAATTGTTGGGTAAAAGTTTCTGGCACATCCACATTTACCCAGGCCCATTCCCCAGTTATAAAAGTGTTCAGTTTTGGCAATGTTGTATTGTAATCTATAGCATATACGTTCAGTCGTCTTTTTTCATCCAAAACAATGCCATCATCCTCGAAATTATTGTAAATACCCCCCATATAGGATAGGCCCAATTCTCCAAATTTGGTATGTCTCACCGCTATTTTTGCCGTGCTCAGCGGCGTTCCACTTGCCGACTCCTCAAAGCGTTCAATGTTGGATTTGGAAGCTGGCAAAAAAGTTTTGTTTTCGGAATTATCTATTATGGAACCATCGAACCCTCCGGACAAATAGAATTCGTAACCGAACATCCAGTCATTTTGGTACATTTTTCCGAAAAGGCCAAAACCGGCATTGCTCCAGGTAGCTGGAAGCAATTGGGTTGCTGAGATCGGCCGGTCCGTAAACTCCCATTTGGGGCCATCGTGATTTTGATTGAAAGCTCCGATAGGGTTCATGATGATCCCGCCTCTCAAATTCAGCAATGGGTGAAATTCTACATCCAAGGAAGCAAATTCAATGGCTATTTCCTTACCCCCTTCCTCAAATTCCAATTCACTTAAAAATTTTATTTTATTACCAATTGAGGAAGCGACGAACAGGGTCATTCTTCTCATTTGAAATTGGTGCCCTTCCGAGACGCCATCGGTGCCCAAACGTTGCCAATTTACCTCCGCATACCCCCCCACTGAAACGGGCATTTTTCCATAGCTCAAAAAAGGACGGCCATAAGCCGCATCCATGTTCAAATGCTGTTTTGTTGTATCTATTTTTGTTCTTTTGAAAAGTGTAGTATCTATTTGTGCATATGACAACACTGATAGAAGCTGTAACGATATTGTAATTATTAGTTTCATGCTTTTTTTAATGAAATAAGAATGTTCGGATTGGAAATTTGGATCGGAAATGACCTTAACGGGTCCGTCGCAGGACCATTGGTCACCATGCCTTTGTTGTTGAATTCGCTTCCGTGCGCCGGGCATACCAGCTTATCACCATAGGCATTCAATTCATTTCCCTGGTGGGTACATTGCAGGTATAGGGCCGTATATTCATTTTCCGAAAAACGAAAGACATAAATAGGGAACCGTAAATTATTATTTCTAACAATAATATATTTTAGGTAGGCTTCATCTTTCAAAAAATCGGAAATGGGTACCACCAAGTTTTCGTTTTCAATGTTGGCCGTTATACTTTTGTTGGAAACACAACTTTGAAGCAACATCCCTATAGAAGAAGCACCGATACAGGCATAGCCACACGTTTTTATAAATTCATTTCTCTCCATAGTTTATAACGATTCCAAGAATTTGATCAAATCTTCTTTTTCGGATCGACTTAGGTCCAGAAACTCATTTTTACTATTGTCGGCTTCCCCTCCATGCAGTAAAATAGCTTCCTCAATACTTTTTGCCCTGCCATCATGTAATAAAAAATACTGCCCGCCTTGGGTGGTGGGCGAGAGCCCAAGTCCCCAAAGTGGTGGTGTACGCCATTCCGATGTTAATGCGCTTCCTTCCGTATAGCCATCATCAAGCCCAGGGCCCATATCGTGCAACAATAGATCCGTATATGGGGAAAATGTCTTGTTCGAAAGTGCTTCGATCGGGGAATTACCCGTTGTCAGTTCCGGAATATGGCAAGAAGCACAGTTGATTTGGGAGAAAATAGATTTACCGTTCAATATCCGGGCCTCTTCTTTATCCCGTTGTATCGGTGCCTTTAGTGTATTGATATAAGCTACAACGTCCCTAACTATTTTATCAGAGACTTCAGGGTCAATACTCAATCCCGTATAGACATCGATTGGCTCGAAAGTAGAAGTGATTCCCATATCTTGATTGTACGCAAGAACCGTTTGGTGGAGCAAATCATAGGCTGCGGCTTTTTTACCAAACCTGTGAATGTAGTCCCCTTCTTGTGAAATAGCGTTGGCAGCGGGAATAAGATAGTCGGCAAGGGCCATCCAGTTCGGTCTTCCCGAAATGCCGTCCCCGTCCAGGTCCTCAGGATCTGCCAAGGCCAAAATAGTCTCATCCGTAACATATTGCAAAAATCCAAGTCCGGTAATGGCGGGAGGTGTAAATTTTGAAAAAGTGGCTCCAGACGGAATGGTTTCCGGAGTGTATCCCGGTATCGCCCTATTTTGTAATTGCGGGCCACCCAAATGTAAAAATTGATTGCCAGTACCATCGGTCTGGCCAAAACGGGTGAGTGTGGTAAAGGGCGTTCCCTTGCCATCCCCCGCATGGCAACTGCCACAGCTCGTAGCTACAAATACAGGTCCCAGTCCGGTTTGAGAAGTGAATATGTCATCATTGAACGCTATATCTCCTGCCAAAAACTGTGCAGATTGGGCAGTGGTCAATCCTGCGATAGGACCATCCAAAAGTTCTTCTTCAAGCGGGGCCTGTGGCTCAAACTTTTCACAAGATGACAATACCAGTAGGCTTGATAAAATTGTATATACTACAATATTCTTTATGGTCATTATTAATTTGCTATAAATGTTAGACATGCAAATATGTATAAGTTAGATATCTCAAACAATTTTACTGACAAATAATTTTATCTTTGTTAAAAATTATTTGTCAATGGCGACGAAAGCAAAAGAAAATTATCTAAAGGCGTTGTATCATCTTCATCTCAAAAATGAAGAGATATCCTTGTCGGAACTGGGACGCAACTTGGAATTAAGTAAGCCAACGGTCAACAATATGGTAAAGAAAATGCACCAGAACGGCTGGGTCAAATATGAAAAGTATAAACCGATAAAACTGACCAATGAGGGAAGAAAGAATGCGGTGTTGGTGATTAGAAAGCACAGATTGTCAGAAATGTTTTTGTCTCAAATTATGGGGTTCGGTTGGGAAGAGGTCCATGATATTGCCGAAGAATTGGAACATATAAAAACCGAAAATCTATTCGACAGAATGGACGAACTGTTAGGGTTTCCCAACATTGACCCACATGGTTCGCCTATTCCAAATAAAGAAGGGGAAATTGTAAAAAGGAATTATAAAACACTGGCGGAGTGTTCAGTAGGTACCAAGGTTGAGTTAAAGGCACTACGGGATAGTTCAACGGATTTTCTTCTTTTTTTGAATAAGAAAGAAATACACTTGGGCAGTGAAATATTAATTCACCAAATCGAATCTTTTGATAAGAGCATGACCATTTCATATGGTGACCACTCAGAACAAGTTTTGAGTAATTCTATTTCTAGTCGGATTTTGGTCGAGGCAATTTAGTTTTTTATTGGCTACAGTGAGCGAAAATGGCCATTGACCAGAATAGGAATATAAAGCTGACAATTTTATCCAACTTTTATGAATTTTACAAAGGATGTATTAGTCCTATAAAACGGCCTATTTATGGGTCAGTTTTGAGACTTCTGATATTCTTTTATCTAAGTGTCCCATTCTTGGTCCTTTTTAATAGTTTCGTTAATTAACCTTTTACGGAACTACATAAGTATATTTAAATGACCGTATTTATGAACTTTATAGTCTTCCCTTGTTCGTTGATTTTAAAAGTTTAAATTGGCGTACTAATTTATTAGTACGTATTTTGACGTTTATTTAAACTTTGAGTTATGATTTTTGGATATGCAAGAGTAAGTACCGCAGAACAGAATCTGGATATGCAATTGGATGCTTTCTTAAAAGAAGGTATTGATACAAAGAATATTTATACAGATAAGGTTTCCAGTTCCCAAGAAGAGCGTAAAAGTTTGAGCAAGCTTTTGGAATATGCCCGTGAAGGGGACACTATTGTTGTCTGGAAATTAGACCGTCTTGCTAGAAGCCTAATCCACTTTACAAACTTCATCAACCAACTCAATGAAAAGGGTGTCAAGTTCCGGAGTATTACAGAACCTTTTTTAGATACCACGGACAAGTCCTCACATTCGCAATTCATTGTAAACTTATTTGCCGCTTTGGCCCAGTTGGAGCGAGATATTATCATTGAACGTACAAAAGCCGGTTTGGCTTCTGCTAAGGCGCGGGGTAAAATACTTGGTGCGCCTACGGGAATCAGTAAAAAAAATCAACAAAAAGCCATAATTTGCGAACAATACTTTAAAGAGGGCAAATTAACCGTTTCTGAAATCTGCGACCGTGTAGGTATCTCGAGGGCAACTTATTATAAGTATTTAAAGCATCGCGGACTTAAAGGGAAATTAAGACCCTATCTAGTAAAAGAATAAATTTTGCAAATATCAATATATAAAGTAAAAATGAAAATAAAATATACACTATTATTTTTAGTCATTATACTCAATAACTCAAAGGCTTTAGCTCAGAGCGAAGATGGAGATGGAGATGAAAGAGTTTTTTTTAATTCTATCGTTTACCTTAAAGATTCAGTTGTGAAAAAGGAAAACAACTACGAAATATATATTAAGGATATTTCCACAGGAAAGATAAAACCCTTTAAATATGCCGTAACAGGATCAGGATTTTTTGTCAGTAAGGACCTAGACTCCTATCTTGTCACAGCTAATCATGTGGCTAATCAAATTTCTTTGGAAGGAGAAATTTACTTTCAAAATGTAGATAATGAAAAAAGAAGCCTGAAGTTAAAAGAGCTAGTAAATAAAAACTCTACTTGGATTTCACATCCTACGGCAGATGTTTCAGTTTTACGGTTAAACATCAATGAAAAGGATAGTATATATCTTGATGAATTGGGAATATCAAGTTTTTCTTATTCTTCGATAAAAAATGAACTTACTAGCCCTAACAGATTACAGGATTTAACAATTTTCGGCTTTCCATTGTCTCTAGGAGCAATGGGAAACCAAGTTTCTCCGATAACTAAAAAACTTAAGGCTGCAAGTGATATACTTTATTTAAATAGATTTGACAATAAAGTTGCTAATGCTTTTTATTTACTAGATGACCCTAGTATTTCAGGATTTAGTGGTGGTCCAGTTGTTATCATAAAAGAGTCATATGAAAATCCATATTCAAATAAACGAGTTAGAATGAGCCCTGATATTGTTGGTCTTGTTCATGGAACGATTAATGATAAAACCGGTGGTTTTGCCGCAATAGTACCAGCTAAATTCATAGCAGAAACTATTGATTTAGCACCTTCATTTAATGGGAAGTATGTTTATTACTATTCAACCGGTAAGATTTGGAGCGAAAGGATATATAAGAATGGTTTTCCTTGGACAGTTATTTCTAATTTCGATTCTAAAGGAATTGCTCAAGAGATGGGTACTTTAAAAAATGGAAATGGCACACTTATAATTTATAATGAAAAAGGTGAGGTAATATCTGAAGACTCTTATAAAAAAGGGATATTTCAAGGCTCAAATTATGTGAATCTAAAAGGACTATAATCCCTCTAATTACTAAAGTAATATATGTAACATGATAATATCTGATAAATAAATACATTCTTAATGCCTCTTATTCAAACGTTTATACTCTTAAATTTTGCATTTTGACAACAAATAACCTTCAAATTCACTTATAAGTGAATTTAATTTTTATATTTACAAATAGATGAGTAGTTTTGCACGGCTTAAACACATACAAGATTATGATCAGGTCAGTTACTATTCAGTCTGTGTTGGTGATGACCCTCAAACCTTTGACGACCAAGATTCCTTATATGAATCTTTTTTAAAAACACAAGGTGAAGTTAATAGAAAGAAGGTAATCCATATTATTAACTGGTTAAAAGAAATTGGAGAAAGATATGGCGCACAAAAACATTTATTCAGAGATGAGCAAAAACAAGGCGAAGCAAATGCACTGCCGCCCGAAGGTACCAATAGAAGACCTACTTATACTGAAGCTGGTAAAAACATACCAAATAACTTAAGGTTATATTGCTACAGATTAAACGAACATGTGGTAATTCTTTTCTCAGGTGCTGTAAAGACTGCAAAATATGCCCAAGATTGCCCAAATGTAAACCCACACTTTGCAAAAGCAAATCGATTGACTAAAGCTATTGATACTGCAATCAAAGAGAAAGATATTAGATGGATAGACAATTTTTCAGATATCGCCTTTGAAGATGACATCATAATGGATTTATAGTTACAAAACCAAAGAATGAAAAAAAACAATATTATTAACGAATGGCTTAATGAGAATAATGACCCAGTCATTGAGCGCCTTGTAAAACGCAATCTAGCTATTGCCAATAAGGTTAGAAACATATTAGACGAAAAAGGTCTTAGCGATAAAGACTTTGCTAAAATGCTAAATAAAACTCCTTCTGAAATTAGCAAATGGTTAAGTGGAACGCATAATTTCACTGGAAAATCCATTATCAAGATGGAATTGGCTTTAGAAGAACGACTTCTGCATGTTGAACCTGTGAAAGAATATGTCCATTTAGGTCTAATTAAGGGAACTTGGCAAGAGTCTGTAAATGAATATACCGAAGCGAAATATCAAGAAACAATGCCTGGGAAAGTTGGTTAATGACTAAAAAAACACACCATATCGACCCTTCCAAAATACACCTTAAGCACATAGAGGAGCTATATGCTGATATTGGAGAGTTAATTGGAAATCAAACACCAGTATCTTCATTTGATACCAAAATTGCTCATAAAAGTGCCTTTAATGTTTCTGAAAATTTATTTTTACTCGGTTTGAAAGTAGTTTTTAAGGCTATTGAAATACAAGACCAACCTGAGTGTAGTTTCAGAGTTAATTTTCACTTCCAAGTTGATAATTTGGATAAGATGTTTACTTACAATGAAGAAGATACTCCAGTTTTTCAAGAGAATTTTGTCGCTACCCTTGCTGGTATTTCATATTCTACATTTAGAGGAATGATTTATGAAAAAACTAACAAAACACTTTGGAACGGATTATTGCTTCCAGTAATAAAGCCGTCAATACTACTACAAAGCTGGATTGAGAATGAATAAAGTCATTTAACACAACAGGTGGTGATTTGAAAAGTCTACTTAAAAGATTCTATGAAAATACCTGAAATAAAACTTATTCCGCAACCCGAAACAGATGAAGCCGAAAAGGCTTTGGGTTATGAATGGAATAAAGAAGCAGGCACTAGACATAAATTAGGTGGGGAACCAGACGGTTTAAGTGAAGAGATGTATCCGAAATGTGTTTCATGTAATTCAAAGATGACCTTTTACGCTCAAATAGATTCTATTGGTGATAAATACGATTTAGCCGATTGTATGGTAATACACCAATTTGTCTGTTTTGATTGCTTTGAGGTAAGCTGTCAGTTAACACAAACAATAGTTTAATTAAAGGATTAAAATGACACTACAGGAAATTGAACATGAATTTAATAATGAATTCGGCTCTATATCAGAAAGGTTCATCATTATCACAGAAAATCTATTGAATTTAGCTAGTTCTGATAAAAAGTATATTTATCACCCAGGTGTCTATGTTTTCTATTTTGAAGATAAGGTGATTAAGGTTGGAAGACATTTGACAAATAGCCGAAAAAGAGCACTAGAACATATTAGGGATAACACTAGAAATGAATATTTTGAAATGAAGTCCTTAAAAGAAAATAAAAAGGCCAAAGTCTTACTTTTTAATTTGATAGACCCAAACAACTACCATTGGTTAGCTTCGGTTGAAATGTATCTAGAGAAAAAGTTGGAACCGGTCATTAAATCAAAACGCCAAGGTTAACCAAAGTTCAAATAAAGGATAGTTGTCTTCCTCAAAATTTATTCTTAACTTGAACCATTATTAATAATATTGGTTCATTATGGCGGTAATTAGAAAATCAATCACATTTACA
>NZ_JALKBB010000044.1:0-29346 GCF_023016025.1 Arenibacter sp. S6351L
ACCGAAGGTACCTACGATGTAGCGGCCACCACCACCGACCTGGCTGGCAACACTGCAAACGATACCACTACGGACGAACTATCCATAGACCTTACAGACCCCACCGCCCCCACCGTCAATACCCTATTGACAAACGATACCACCCCGACCATTACCGGGACTGCAGATTCGGCCGACGTGCTTACCGTGACCCTGAACGGGACCACCTATACCGAGGGCGATGGCAACCTTACCGATAATGGGAACGATACCTGGACCCTGACCGTACCCGCAGGAAGCGAACTTCCTGAAGGGACTTATGACGTGTCGGCAACCACCACAGACCTGGCGGGGAATACAGCAAATGATGCCACCACAGACGAGCTTAGTCTTGTGCCATTACAAACTCTTACCACAAATTCCACTAACCAAGAATTTTGTGCTTTTGACAGACCAAGTCTCAATGATATTCAAATTAACGAGAGTAATGTTTTATGGTATGACCAAGAAAATGGAGAAAACATATTAGACTCTTCCACTTTATTGGAACATCAAAAAACCTATTATGCTTCACAATTATCGGGTGATTTAAAAAGCACAGCCCGTTTAGGAATTACTATTAATTTAATTGAACCACCTACGCCTACTTCAGAAAGTTTGACTCAAGTATTTTCTACAGTCGATAATCCAACCCTTGGTGATATTCAAGTCAACGAAAGCAATATTATCTGGTATGATGCTCCTGTACTTGGGAATATCTTGGATTTTGACACCACATTGGTAGACGGAACAAACTACTATGCTGCATTGATCGATTCAAATTGTGAAAGTATAAATCGACTTGTAATTAGAGTTCAAGTAGATGGAATATCAGATTTAAAAATAAGAAAAGAAGCCAGCAGCTATAATCCTATGGTAGGTGAAAATGTTAATTTTACCATTACCGTTACCAATGACGGAGATACTAATTTCACCGACCTTACAATCAATGAAAGAATTGAAAGTGGATTTACTTATATAGAATATACAGCAACCAAAGGCACTTATAACCCATCCAACGGGGAATGGAGTATCGATAATATTGGGCCTTCAGAGACGGTGGAATTGAATATTGGGGCAACTGTTAAAGCTGCTGGAAGTTATATTAACAATGCATCCATATCGAGATCTACTCCATTGGACAACAACTTGAATAATAATAGTGCTCAGATAGTATTGGAACCATCATGTTTAAAAGTATATAATGAATTTACTCCAAACGACGACGGTGATAATGACTACTTCAGAATAGATTGTATTGAAACGTTTCCAGAGTCGGATTTCCAAGTTTTTAACAGATATGGTGCCCTGGTGTATCAGAAAAAAGCATACCAAAATGATTGGCGAGGATTGGCCAATGTACAAGGTGTTGTGCGCAAAGGAGAGCCATTGCCCACAGGAACCTATTTCTATATACTTAAAACCGATGCTTTGAGCGAAAGCAAAACAGGTTGGTTATTTTTAAGAAAAGACTAACAAGCATTACACATCAACCAATAGATGAAGATCCTAAATAAAAATATACCAAAACTCTTAACACTGTTTCTCCTTTTAGGTGGAGGTAGACTAATGGCGCAGCAATTGCCACAATATACCCAGTATATGTACAATACCTCTACCATAAATCCGGCATACGTTAATGAAAACAACCGTATGGATGCCACTTTGAGCTACAGGGCACAATGGATTGGAATTGACGGTGCCCCAGAGACTAAAGCACTTACAGTTTCCGGGATCATCAACAACAAAATTGGTTTGGGCATTAATATCTTTAAAGATAACATTGGACCTTCGACCGAATTTAGTTCCAATGCGGTTTTCTCTTACTATCTAAACTTGAGCAAAAAAGTAAAATTATCGCTAGGCCTAAATGCGGGCATCGATTTTTTTGAGGTCGATTATTCCAAAGGCAGTTATTACGACCAGAATGATGTTCTTTTTAGTTATGACGATTATTACAATGCCCTCCCCGTTATAGGTGCAGGGACATATATTTTTAGCGATAACTGGTATGTAGGTTTTTCAATTCCCAACATGCTCATAAACCAATCCAATGTAGAAAGCGACAAGAATTTGATACATCGGGACAACCATATATATATTATTGCTGGGTATGTAATAGATGTTTCAGCTACCGTAAAATTAAAGCCTTCTATTTTGGTCAAGACTATAGATCATGCACCTCTTACAATAGACGCCTCCCTAAACGTGCTTTTTCTGCAAAAATTTACCTTAGGTGCCTCACATAGACTTAAGGACAGTTATAGTGCCATGGCCGGATTCCAGATTTCCAAGAACTTTTTTATGGGTTATTCATATGATTACAGTATATCCGATATTGGTAATTACAATCAGGGTTCTCACGAAATTATACTTAAATATTTAATGCCAAGATGGGGGCCAAATGCCCGTTCACCCAGATTTTTCTAAGCAAAGACCTATGAAAATTATCCTTTCCATATTAACTCTATTTATTTATAATGTCCATCTGGCACAAAATTCCAGAGCGGATGCGAACGAGTATTTTCAAAATTTAAATTTCACGGAGGCGATAAATATTTACCAGCAACTGGAATCGAAAAAGAAAAAATCCAAACCTCTTTTTGTGGAACGCTTGGCAGAAAGTTATTTCAATATTAATGATTATGCCAATGCCAAAATTTGGTACGAAAAATTTTATGCCCTTAAGGATAAAAGAGTAGATGAGAAAACGATTATCAAATACATACAAAGCCTTAAAGCCTGCCAGGAATATAGTGTTGCCAATAGTATAATCAAGGAATATTACAACTATGATAAGCAAAAATTGGCCACCATCTTGGAGCAGGAAAATTATTTGGATAGCCTTATGGCGGAGGCACCCCAATACAACATTGCCAATTCAGAAATAAACTCGCAACTTTCGGACTTTGCCCCTATGTACTATAAAGATGCTATTGTATTTTCCTCAAGTAGAGCTCCGGAGTTTTCCGAAGATGCCGAATACTCCTGGAACAACCAACCATATCTTTCCATTTTTACGGCCGATAGGAACAAAACTACAGGAGAGCTTGGCGATGTACAAAAATTCCATAAGAACATTCAATCTTCCTTTCACGAAGGAACCCTAACCTATTCCTCCGATTATAAAACCGTTTATTTTACCCAAAATTATTTAAAAGGCAACGAGCTGCAGGTAAATCCAAAAGGGTTCTCCAATATGCAGATCTTACGGGGAGATGTGGAAGGAGATTCCATTGTGAATGCAGTTTCCTTAAAATTCAACAATCCCAAATACTCTTTCGGGCATCCATTTTTAACAGAGGACGGGAAACGACTATTCTTTGTTGCAAATATGTACGGAGGCTTTGGAGAAACTGATATTTACTATGTGGATATTGATGAAGACGGAGACTTGGGCCCTGCCACCAACCTTGGACCTACCATTAATACCTCGGGAAGGGAAATGTTTCCATATGTTGAAGGCGAATACTTGTATTTTGCTTCGGACAGTCATTTTGGCCTGGGTGGATTGGATATTTTTAAAGCTGAAATGGAATCGAGCAATGTTTATGGAATCCCAAAAAACATGGGAATGCCCATCAATAGCAATATGGATGATTTTGCCCTTATCATAAAAGACTCGGAAAACACGGGCTACTTTTCTTCCAACAGGGCCAATGGAAAAGGGGACGACGATATTTATTCCTTTAATAAATCGGCCGAAATGATGGTTTATAAAGGCACTATTTTAGACGATATGACCAAGAATCCCATTCCAGAAGGCACTATAAAGGTATATGATGAGAACAAACAATTGGTTATACAGGCCAATACAGATGAGCAAGGTAACTTTGAAGTAGCTTTAGATCCCAATATCAATCACATATTTGCCTTCTTTAAACTAGAATACAAACAGGAAATTCTTGCGGTCAACAATGCTGATAATCCAACCCTTTATAAGGACGTCAATAAAACGATGTTGATTCCCTTTTCAAAGTTTGTGGTTAACGAAGGTGGAGTAGAAAAAGTTAGGGTAAACCCTATATTTTTTAATCTGAACCGATTTAATATTACGTATAAAGCCGCTGCAGAGCTGGACAAGATAGTGAGCTTTATGAATGCCTTTCCATCGGTAAAAATTAAGATAGAAGCACATACCGATTCTAGGGCATCAGATGAATTTAATATGCAACTTTCCGATAATAGGGCAAAATCTACCCTGGATTATCTTGTTTATATGGGAATTGATCCCTCAAGAATTGAGAGCGCCATAGGTTATGGAGAGTCCCGTTTGATAAATAATTGTTTTAACGGTGTCCCCTGCAGCAATGAAGACCATCTGGCCAACAGGCGCTGCGATTTCATTATTATTGGTAAATAGGTGAGAAAAAGTTTGAGTGCATTTGTGTTACCTACTGTCCTTATAGCAACCAAACTCTTGTCTAACAGGGCGTTGGTCTAAAATTATGGTACGTTTTAACTTTTATAATTATATTAAAGCCATAATTATAATAAGTCAAACCTCTTATGGACATTTTAGGAACCCTATACAATGAAATCATTGGATTTTTGGGCATACGACAGGCACTGGAAATATTGCAAGCTGGAGATTATAGTGTTTTCTCTACTTACGATGGTGTTGTTTCCCTTATTTACCCCATAATTCCCCTATTATTACTATTGGAATTCATTCTTGGTCTGGTATACAAAAAGCCTAATACCAAGGTATATAAGGTTAACTTCCTCATCTATGTATTTAATAGGTTTATTGGCCGATTTATAGCCATAGCCATGGTGACCTTTATTATAGGGTGGTTACAACCCTATGCCCTTTTCCAGACAAAAATGACCTGGTATTGGTTTATTTACGGATATATTGTTTGGGAATTCGGTCATTTCCTATACCACTATTGGGGGCATAAAGTGCGACTTTTTTGGTGTTTGCATTCTACCCACCACGCTCCAGAACAAATGAACCTTTCCGTTACCCATGCCCATTTTTTTCTAGAGGCCCCTTATGCCGATGCCATTAGAACCACGGTATGTATCCTCTTGGGCGTTGAACCAGTTTTACTATTTCTGATCATGTTTATAGATGGCACCTATGGCGCATTTATCCATGTTGGTGAAAATATGATGAAAGATGGTAGAATGGGCTTTTTGAACAAAATTATATTAACCCCCTCCCATCATAGGGTACATCACGCCAGGAATCCATTATATATGGATACCAATTTCTGCAATTTGCTGAATATCTGGGACAAGGTTTTTGGAACCTACCAGGATGAACAACATGATATTGAAATAGAATATGGTATAACCCGTAAAATGGATAGCGGCAACTTTTTGGATGTTTATTTCGGCGAATTTGTGGCCTTGTTCAAAGATGTCGCCAAAGCGCCTGGCTTAAAGAATAAACTACTTTATATTGTTATGCCTCCGGGTTGGAGCCATACCGGCGAACACCAGACCTCAAAATTGGTACGTGGAGCCTACCTAAAGGAACAACTGGCTAAGGAGTAAATACCAGGGTGGCAATCACGATACAGTGATCGCTGGCATAATTCTCACATACCACCTCATAATCCAACACCTGCCATTTTTCGGGCTGATTGTACATAATATGATCAATGCAGATATTGGGACCGGTTGCCGGAAAAGTGCCTTTCCAAGAATTGGGGTGTTTGGGTTTTGAAAATTTTTCAGATATAATAGTGATAGGGTTACTATTTGGCACTGCGTTAAGATCGCCCACCAACAAAGTTGGGAGTTCCGTATCCCCCAAATGGGCAATGATGGCCTTGGCCTGCATCACTTTATCGGTTTCATCCTTCAAGTGATCCAGATGGGTACCAACAAACTGAATGGTATTACCGTTTTTGGTTTTGACTTGGGTTACCAAAGCTGCCCTAGGTTCCGAATTCGGTAAATGTGGCAGCGCTAAATTCTCACTGCCAATAAAAGTAAATTTTGATAGCACCGCCTCTCCATACTCCCCTCCATCATAATACATGGCTCTGGCAAATAACGAGGCCATTTTTGTTCGGATTCCCAATTCGGTGGGCAAATCGTAGTTTTTGGCTCTCTTCGTTTTAAAATCGACCTCCTGTAACGCTACCAAATCGGGTTGATAATGATTAATCACTCCTGCTATGGTATCCAAATTAAAATCGTTCTTGGTAGTGGCCCCATGTAGAATATTAAAACTCATCACCCTTAGGGTATCTGCCTGTGCATGGATACCAAAAGAAGATCCCGCCACAAAAACGACAAGAAGTAATTTTAAAATGTGATATTTCATATGCCCAATTAAAAATTTGGGCCGAAAATATGCGATTTCCGACCCTTATTTAAACTATTATATTAGATTCCTGCTACTGCCTTTATCTCGCCTATTATTCTATCTGCCAGGCCATCCGCTTCGGCCTGACTTTTGGCTTCCGTATAAATTCGTATGATAGGCTCGGTATTGGATTTACGCAGGTGTACCCAATTCTCCGGAAAATCGATCTTTACACCATCAATGGTAGAAATCTCTTCATCTTTATATTTCTCCGCCATAGCAACTAAAATACCGTCTACATCCAAACCAGGAGTAAGTTCAATCTTCTTTTTGCTCATAAAATAACTGGGGTAACTGGCTCTTAGCTCGCTTACGGTACCTCCCCTTTCTGCCATCAACATTAAAAATAAGGCCGTTCCTACTAAAGAGTCCCTACCATAATGACTTTCAGGATAAATAATGCCTCCATTGCCCTCGCCACCAATAATAGCCTTGTTGGCCTTCATTTTGGTCACCACGTTTACTTCACCAACAGCAGCAGCTTCATAAGTGCCTCCATGTTTTTCAGAAATATCCCTTAAAGCCCTGGAAGAAGATAGATTGGAAACGGTATTTCCCTTGGTTTTTCCCAACACATAATCTGCACAGGCTACTAAAGTATATTCCTCCCCGAACATTTCCCCCTCATTGGTGATAAAAGCCAAACGGTCTACATCCGGATCTACAACGATTCCAAAATCGGCCTTTTCCTTTACTACCAATGCACATATATCGCCCAAATGTTCTTTTAGAGGCTCAGGGTTATGCGGAAAATGCCCTGTAGGATCGCAGTACAGTTCCACTACTTCTACTCCCAATTCCTTTAAAAGTTTAGGTATGGCAATGCCTCCGGTAGAATTTACCCCGTCTACCACTACCTTAAACTTGGCCGCTCTTATAATATCGGCATCAACCAAAGAAAGGTCCAACACCTCGTCTATATGGATATCGATATAGGAATCGTTCCTATTAACGGTTCCCAAATCATCCACCTCCGAGAAATTAAAAGCTTCCTTCTCTGCAATTTCCAATATTTTGGCACCTTGGGCAGCATCCAAGAACTCCCCTTTCTCATTTAGAAGTTTTAAGGCGTTCCATTGCTTTGGGTTATGACTGGCCGTAAGGATAATACCCCCATCGGCCTTTTCCAAAGGCACCGCTATTTCTACAGTTGGGGTTGTAGACAGGTCCAGGTCCACTACATCTATTCCCAAACCTACTAGGGTGGATACTACTAAATTCTGGATCATTTCTCCGGATAGTCGCGCGTCTCGCCCAATAACTACCGTTAGTTTTTCCTTTTTAGAGTATTCTTTTAACCAAACACCGTAAGCAGCCGCGAATTTAACCGCATCAATAGGCGTTAAATTATCACCTGGTTCACCTCCAATGGTACCTCGTATTCCCGAAATAGATTTTATTAAAGTCATATTTTATTTATAAATTTTTACAAATATAAAAGGTTAGGTTTAAATCCTATGCCGCTAAGTTGTAAATTCGAACTTAATAAACTTCAACCGAGGTCAATGAATTTTTTAGCACACCTATATCTTTCTTTTGAAGACGACCAGATAACTATCGGAAATTTTATAGCAGACAGTATAAGGGGCAATAAATACAATCACCTTCCAGAAAAAATTCAGAAAGGAATTGTACTGCACCGTGCTATAGATACTTATACGGACAAGCACCCAATTGTAAGGCAGAGCACCAAACGCTTGCATGAAAACTATAGTCATTACAGCGGTGTAATTGTCGATATTTTCTATGATCACTTTTTAGCCAAGAATTGGTCAGAATACGCCGATACCCCATTGCCCCACTTTGTGGACAATTTTTATGATCTTTTGGAAAACAATTACGATATACTTCCCATAGGGGTCAAGCGCATGATGCCCTATATGATTGCGGATAATTGGATTTTGAATTATGCCAAAATGGAAGGTATATCCAGGGTTTTGAATGGAATGAATAGGCGGACCCAAAATAAATCCAAAATGAATTTTGCCATTTTGGACCTTGAAGAACATTATACCGATTTTGAAAAGGAATTCACTTATTTTTTTGAAGAATTGATCGTATTTTCCAAACAAAAATATCTCTCCTTAAGATAAGTACCAGGAATTGTGGGTAAAACCCATTCCATGTCAAGGGACAACCATGATTTTTTTCATCTAAATATGGTATTAAATTACAATAAATAAGTACCTTTAATCACCTTTCCCAAATGTGGGAACACTCCCCCAAATAATTATAAGTTCCGCTTAAATACATTTCCCCTCACAGTTAGTCCTTTTAACATTGTGCAAACAATGGTGTGCGTTTTTATTTAAAATTTTACCTAAAAAACAACAACTATGGGAATTAAACATTTGAACTTCATTGGAATTGGATTGATCTTTCTCTTAATGCTTCTGGGCTGTAGTCCGGAGTCAACAATGGAAGATACCCTGGAACCTGTCAATAGCAAGGCCCTTTTTAAATCCAACACTTTCTATGGTCCCCAAATATCCTTGGGGAAAGGCCATGTACGGTCATGGATAAGGATTGCAAAAGATGGCACTCCAGAAGAATTGGGCGTGGAAATGTCCAAAAATTTACTAACCCAACTGCCCAAAGGTGATGACCCTGTACAATTGGTACTTCCATTGCACAAAAAAGCAATGGATGTGACCCCGTTCAATCATGTCCTTTTTGATTGGAACCCTCACGGACATGAACCCGATGGCGTGTTTACAGTACCTCATTTTGATGTACACTTTTATTTGACCTCAGTTGCCGCCCGGGAGGCAATTCCGACCTACCCCGAAGCAACGCCCCAGTTCGACAATTATCCTCCACCAGGCTACCTACCTGTTGATTATATAACTCCGCCTGATGGTGGTACGGCAGTGCCTATGATGGGTACCCATTGGATCCCAACGAGCTTTGTTCCCCCATTTTCCAATATACTGCTTTATGGAACTTACGATGGGGAGGTAACATTTGTGGAACCAATGAATACAGTGGCCTACATAGAAAGTGGGGTTCCTTTCAGCGAAGCTTATTCGCAACCTACAAAATTTACAAAAACCTCCTATTATCCAACGGTCTATAATGTTTATCAAAATTCAAAGGATCAAAAACAAATTATCTCTCTAAGCGAATTCGTGCATCGGGAAGCCGAATAGACACTATAAAAAGGGTTGTCAAGGTACAATCCTTTTTTTTTGCAACTTATTCAATTACCTATACTTTTTTTCTGATGAAATCGCCCAAGAAAAGAAGATTGGCCGTATCCTCTTGACAAGGCGATCATTTATCTGGCCGCTTTTAACTTATTTTTATTTTGGCAAGCCCTTGGTACATAAATTTAATTATTAACGGAATTGCCCAATAGATTAATGCTTATCCATAAATTTTAAGTCGATTGCGTCTTAAAGTTTATATTTAATTGGAATATGACTATCTTTTTGGAAAAATTATAGTCTATGATCCGTATAACTGGTTTCTTGCTTGGAATACTCCTATTTATCAATTGCAGGAACATACCCGAACCCACACCCACAGGCTTAGTTACTGAAAAAGCAATGGTTGTCTCTGCCCGGGTGGAGGCCTCCAAAATTGGATCTGACATCCTCCAAAAGGGAGGTAATGCTTTCGATGCTATGATTGCTACAGAACTGGCTCTTGCCGTGGCCTATCCCTATGCAGGAAATATTGGCGGCGGAGGTTTTATGGTATATAGGAAAGCCAATGGAGAAATAGGAGGTTTGGACTATCGCGAAAAAGCGCCTTTGGCGGCGCATGCAGATATGTATTTGGATTCTTTGGGAAATGTAATCCAAGGAAAAAGTACTTTGGGAGCAACGGCCGTAGGCGTTCCTGGCACTGTGGCCGGTGTAATTGCCGTGCATGAAAAATTTGGATCACTACCCCTAAAAGAAATCATGGCGCCAGTTATTGAGCTGGCAAAAAAAGGAGTCATTGTAACCAAAAAGCAAGCCGAAAGATTGGAAAATTATCGCGACATTTTTATGGAAGTGAATAGCGACACTACTTTTTTTGCCACTGTTTACAAGATGGGCGATTCTATAAAATACCCGGCTTTGGCAAATACCCTCCAAAAAATTTCTGATCAAGGTAAAGATGGATTTTACAAAGGGGAAGTTGCAGAAAAATTGGCCAATTTTATCCAAGCCAAAGGAGGTTATCTTACTATTGAAGATCTTGAAAAATATGAAGCCAAATGGAGATCTCCTATAACGTTCAATTATAAGGACCTAAAGATCATATCTATGAGCCCTCCCAGCAGTGGAGGGTTTACCATAAATCAAATTTTTAAGATGATGGAACCCTATGACCTATCCACCTATGGACATAATTCGGTTAAATCCATCCAATTGTTTACGGAGGCCGCACGTAGGGCCTATGCCGATAGAAACTACTTTCTGGGAGACCCGGATTTTGTGGAAATCCCTTTAAAGGAACTTTTGTCCGACCAATACCTACAGGAAAGAATGCAAAATTTTTCCTTTGACAAGGCTACCAAATCCTCTGAAGTATCCCATGGGGAGGTACAGATTGTTGAAAGCGATCAAACCACCCACTACTCTATTGTAGATTCGTTTGGGAATGCCATTGCGGCCACAACGACAATTAACGGAGGTTATGGTTCAAAACTGTTCTCGGATGAACTTGGGTTTTTCCTTAATAATGAAATGGACGATTTTAGTGCCAAGCCAGGAGTTCCCAATATGTTCGGACTAGTGGGGGCCGAGGCCAATAGCATTACCGCAGAAAAGCGGATGTTAAGTAGCATGACGCCCACCATTGTGGAAAAAAATGGGGCATTATGGATGGTAGTAGGGACTCCGGGAGGGTCCACGATAATAACAGCGGTGGCTCAGACCATTCTAAATTGCTATGAATATAATATGAGTATGCAGGATGCAGTAAACGCTCCCCGTTTTCACCATCAATGGCTGCCCGATGCCATCATTTTTGAACCGGAAGGATTTGAACAGAGCTTACTCAGCGACCTAAAAAGCAAGAGGTACATCATTAATGAAGAAAACACCCCAGTTATAGGTAAGGTAGATGCCATTAAGATATTGCCAAACGGTAAACTTGAAGGGGGTGCCGATAGACGTGGGGACGATACCGCCGTAGGATTTTAGGCAAAACCGTAGGTTGTATCCGCCCAATTTGTATATTAGGCATCACTGGATGCATTGCGAACCCCTAAAAACCGATTATAATTGATCAAAAAAATAGGCAAAATATTACTTGGAGTATTGCTGCTGTTATTCACCTTGGGCGCTATACTCTATGCTATTTACAACGAACCCATGCCTACGGGTATCAAAAGCCAAAATGCCGATGCCTTGGCCATGAAAATGCTGACCTCCCTCAATTATAAAGCCTACAAGGAAACCCGGTTCCTGGAATGGTCTTTTGCCAATGGAAAACACCATTATCGATGGGATAAGAAAGTAGATACCGTACTTGTTGCTTGGAGCGATTATCAAGTGCATCTCGATTTGAAGGTACCCTCAAAAAGTACAGTTGCCAAAGATAAGATACCCCTTGAGGGTGAAGAAAAGGAAAGACTTCTTAAGAAGGCCACCTCTTTTTTTAACAATGACTCTTTTTGGCTGGTTGCCCCTTTCAAGATTTTTGATCCCGGTACAGAAAGGAGTATAGTATCCTTGGAAGATGGCACCCAGGAATTATTGGTCACCTACACTAGCGGTGGCAACACTCCGGGCGATTCCTATCTATGGAAATTACAGCCCAATGGCTTCCCGATCAGCTTTAAGATGTGGGTGAGTATTATCCCTATTGGCGGCATTGAAGCTAGTTGGGACGACTGGCAGGTTATGGAAAGCGGTGCATTTCTGCCCAGCCAACACAGTATTGCCCCTATAACCTTGGATATGGGGAATGTAAGGGGGTATCAGTGATGCAGTTTTCAGTAATCAGTGGTTCAAACAATTTAAAGTTTAATGTTCAAGGTTTAATGTCCGTCACTTCGAGTGACCCGACAAAGGAGGATTGTATCGAGAAGGGATTACAGTAAACAGTGGTCAGTGGGCAGTTTCTTCTGTTGAAAGTTATAAAGATAAAAGTTCAAAAGGAGTAGTGAGAAGTAAGAATCTAGAGCCTAGAGCACACAGACTGGACGTTCAACCCCGCAAGTTTTGTACAAAACTATTCCCCTCTTGGGAGGGGTTAGGGGTGGATTTTTGGTGTGCAGTGGCCCGTTTTTATTTCAAAGTTGAAGGTTCAAGGTGTAAAAAGGGAGCTGCTCATTCCCTTGGACAGAGCCTGTCTTGCCTTTTTTGCGGGAGGATTAGGTGGCTTCGACAGAGGAGAAGGCGGAAGGGGCACCTTCGAAGGCGGCCCATCTTAATCGTTTGGTTAGATCGCTTCGTCGCTTTAAACCCTATCCTTCCTAAAGTCCTCCCCCTAACCCCCTCCAAAGGAGAGGGGAACAATTCTTACCAAAAATTCATTAATTAGTATCGTCCACATTCCCCTCTTGGGAGAGCCTGTCCCGTTTTATAGCGGGAGGTTAGGGGTGTGTTTTACCGGAGGCTAGCCTGCCTGCCGCAGGCAGGGGTGGGTTTTAACCATTTCCCCCGAAACCAAAAAGTCACCAACAGACCTTTTCAAATCTTATTGGTGACTTTTAGCTTATAAGGCTTTGGGTACCCCCTACTTAAACTCCGGCCAATACTCCTTTACTTTCTTTCTTAGGAAGGCTACGCTGCGCTCCAATTGATCCATTCCATCCACTCCATCCTCGATACTGATCCAGCCATCAAAACCAACTCTTTTCAGTTCCTTAAAAATGGCATCATAATCGTTTAGGCCTTTTCCTATCTCTCCGTGACTCAATCTTTTGGCGTAACCCATGGCACCACCTTCTTCCTTGCGAAGATCTTCAATAGTACCTTCTTTTAGGTAACGGTCGCTGGCATGCATGGTCACTACACGATCGGACACCCTATATAGAAGTTCCAAAGGGTCCTCCCCTGCCAAAAAGGTATTGCTGGGATCGTAATTGACCCCAAAATTAGGATGTTGGATACGATCTACCAACATACAAAAAATGTCCATTTGCTGGGCAAATTCGGGATACTCCCAAAAATCATCCTTATAGTGGTTTTCCAAAATTAGGGTAACCCCTAACTTTTCCGCATGGGGAAGGCACTCTTTAATGCAATCCGCCGCAAAGCCAACACCTTCTTCTATGGTCAGTTCGGGACGACGTTGTCCGGACAATACCCTACAATAGGTCCCGCCCAAGGCATGGGTCATTTCTATCCAACCAATTTGTTTTTTAATTTCCTTTTCCCGAAAAGCGGCATCAGGATGCGTAAAATCCGGGGAACAACAAAGCATAGGAATTGTTTTTCCATGACGCTCCACCTGTTCCCTAAAAATAGGCCAGTTGGCTTTATCGGCCATCTCCAAAAATCCGGCATACCACTCCAATCCGTCTACCTCTAGCTCAACGGCCAGGTCGATCCATTCGGAAACCTTCATGGTTCCATCCTTACAAAGTTCATGCATAAATGCTTTGGGAAATACTGCTAATTGTGGCAAATCTTTATTCTTTTATTGTTATTAAATTATTTCTTTTTGTGGGAACCTTCCCAGTTTTTGGGGAGGTTACGCCCTATTATAGGAAACTGTTCCAGGTCCATTACCTGTGAACTCACAGGCCCGCATTCATCGGAAAGCCAATAGAGGCAGGCTGCTGCTATTTCCTCTGGGGTAAAAATTCGTTGTGCAGGGGCAAAAATGTCAGGTATATCCTTGTACCAATCCGCTTTCATTCCCTGCTCCTTCTTGTTCAATATTTCTTTTTCCGTGAGTACCCAACCTGGATTAATCTGGTTTACGCGTACCCCATTTTCCCTAAACAAACTGTCGCCCAGATTTCTGGTCATTGTCATCAAAGCCCCTTTGGACATGCTATAGGCCAATAGATCGGGTTCCCCGCCCCAGGCGTTGATAGAGCCAATATTAAGGACACAACCACGAACCGAGGACAAATGAGGTAAGGCTGCCTGAATGATCATTAGAGGAGCAATGGAATTCACGGCCAACATGCGCTTAATAAACGGTACTTCGGTACTCACGATATTTGAAGAGGCTATATATGCGGCGTTATTAACCACAGCATTTAACTGCCCAAATTTAGATATGGCCTTTTTTACCAATAACTGCGGAGCACCTTCCTCCGTAATATCAGTAGTAATGTGGGCTGCGTTATCAGCCCCCAATTCCTTCACCAGTGCCAAGCCTGTTTCCTCTTCCAGTCCGTTGACGACTACCTTCGCCCCTTCCTGAATGCAACGTTTGGCAATGGCCTTACCAATACCCGTATAGCCACCTGTAATTAAAACTACTTTATCCTTTAACCGCATAGGTATTAACTTGGTTTTAAAACACTTTTCACCACCTTGCCGGAATGCATTTGTTCAAAGGCCTCATGCCAATCCTTTAATTCCCATACCCCACCAATAATTGGCTTTACATCCAAGGTTCCGGAAGCCAAAAGGGAAAGCACTTTTTCCCAAATCGGATAATTATGGCTAAAACTACCCTGAAGGGTAACATTCTTTTGCACCAATGGATCCAAGGAGAAGTTTAGAGGTTGTGGTCCCCACCCTACTTTGGTAATATGTCCGTTTGGACGAACCAATTGCAAAGCTATTTTTAAAGTAGCACTGGCTCCTGCTGCATCTATAATGCAATCTGCTCCCAAACCATCTTGTTTATTGGCCCAAGCGCTTGCGTCTCCAACAATGCCCTCACAACCATATTGCTTGGCAATGTTCAATCTCTCCCTATCCCCTTCCAATCCAACAATGGCCACTTCGGCACCGCATAAACGAGCCATGGCGGCACAAAGAATACCAATGGTCCCAGGACCTAAAACGATGACCCGATCTCCTGGTTTTATTTTTGAGTTCATTACAACAGCACTGTAGGCCACCGAACAGGGCTCCGTTAAACAGGCTTGTTCAAAAGGCAGGTTTTCAGGTACCGAATGCAAACATCTTGCAGGCACCCTAACAAAACGCGTCATTGCACCATTTACCCCATACCCAAATCCTTTTCTAGTAGGATCCAGGTTGTAAAGGCCTTGTCTGGTAAGTGGACTGTTCAGATCTATTACTGCAGCGGTCTCACTAACTACCCTGTCGCCTTCCTTCCATCCGCTTACCCTTTTCCCCAATGCCACAATATGGCCACCAAACTCGTGCCCAAGGACCACGGGGTAATTTACCGTCCAACTGTGGTCTGAAGTCCATTGATGCAGATCACTTCCGCACACCCCAACGTTGGCCACTTCCAACAATACATCATCTTCTCCTATCGTCGGCTTTTCTATTTCCCTAATTTCAACACTTCCCGGCTTGGAAGAGAAATTTACTACTCCTATTGAACTCATTTATTTGATTATTTTTATTTGGTATTTATTTATTAACGTGTTACTTCCCCGTAAGCATGGATCTTTTCACAAATAAGTCGCAACGAACTTTCCAGATCTCCATCGGCTGTTTTAAAGGAGTCCGCATCTATGGTCAAGGGTGCTCCTAAAACAACCATGGGCGCTCCATATTCCGGGCAGCGTATGGCCTGTTCCAAGGTAAGCCCACCAACAGCTTGTACCGGTACCTTAACCGCATTGACCACTTCGCGCAATTGATCCATTGGGCTTGGCATTTTTAAACCTTGGGCAGCAATTCCACGACGCTCGTCATAACCTATATGATGTATTATATAGTCGCAGCCAAGGTCTTCCAACCATTTGGCGCCTTCCACCATATCCGGACATCCTAAATTATCGCCCATTACCTTTACTCCGTAATCTTTCCCAGCTTGTACAACCACCTTTATGGTTTCTGCATGTGCCCTCGCCATTACCACCACATGGGTTGCTCCTGCCTTTGCCATCATTTCGGCTTCCAGATATCCCCCGTCCATTGTCTTAAGATCTGCTACTATAGGTATATTGGGGAAAGCCTCCCTTAATTTTCGCACCCCATGCAATCCTTCTGCAAGAATAAGGGGGGTACCTGCTTCCAGCCAATCTACCCCTGCACGCAATGCCATGGCGGCCGTTTCTAAAGCTTCATCTATATTGGTAAGGTCTAGGGAAATTTGTACAATTGGTTTCATAAATGGTCAATAAATTTTTAAATTATAAAGTTGTATTCTTTAATTTGACATAAGCCGCAATCCATCTAAAAACCCGTAAAAGGTTCATAAAAAAGATTGATTTTTTTGGGCTTCAGCGTAAATCCAAAGATAAAGAATCACAATACATAAAATTTATCAATTATAAATCCAATATTACCCTTTTAAGATTTATCAACACTTGTATTGCCACAAACAATAATAAACACTCCCTATAGACACCAATCCTATTATTGTCTTTTATATTCTTGGAAGAACTATTATTATTGCAAAAGATAAATTTTAAATAATACTAATTTAATACCTAATAAAAGCGAATAGGCCAATTTTGCTACCTTATATTAAAACGGACTTAACTGTCCCGTTAGGAATTCTATCTACATAAAAACAGAACATCCAATATCATATTTACCCAATTACCCTTATAATGACCTTAGCTTTAAACCGACCTTCCAAATTACTTTTTATCATAATTTTATATAGTATCACAGGATTCCTTTTTGGCCAGGAAAATTCCCGGTCCCCACAAGACTCTTTGTCTTTAAACACCTTGGAAGAGGTAGTGGTTACGGCAAACCGATATGGATCATTACAAAATAAGACCCCAGAAGCCATTGAGGTCGTCAACAACAATTCCATACAGAGATTTCAATTACGTACGGCGCCTGAGGCACTGCTGTTGGCTCCCGGGGTGTTCGTACAAAAAACCAACCACGGCGGGGGATCACCATTTATAAGAGGGTTAACAGGGAACCAGACCTTACTTTTATATGACGGTATACGCCTTAATAATGCTACGGTAAGATCCGGACCCAACCAGTATTTTAATACTATTGATGTGTTCAGCGTGGGCAAAATAGAGGTTTTACGGGGAAGTGGTTCGGTGCAATATGGATCCGATGCTATAGGGGGTACCATCCAAGCCTTGAGCACAGCGTTGGATACTGCCGAAAAGCCGGTTTGGGGTACGGACCTTTTTACCCGCTTGGTGACACAGGGCATGGAACAGACGGCCAATGCGGCCTTAAAATATGGTGATAAACGAATGGCCTTTAGGGCCAATGCCACTTGGCGAAATTTTGGAGACCTTGTGGGTGGGGATACCACAGGACAACAAAGCCCTACGGGATATCGTGAATTGGATTTTGACCTCAAGGGCAAAATATTACTATCGGATCGTTCCAGCCTCACCACAGTCTACCAGCGTGTACATCAAAAAGATGTTCCCGTCTACCACAAAGTAGCCTTGGAGGATTATGCCATTAATAAAATGGATCCCCAAAAAAGGGAACTGGCCTATGTTAGACTCCACCAAGACCTAGGGAACAATATCTTTAAAACGGCGGTGGTCACGGCTTCCTACCAGCATCATGAAGAAGGCAGGATATTGCAAAAAAATGGTTCAAATTCCCTACGTACCGAAAACGATAAGGTCAGGACCTTTGGATTTTCGGCCGAAGCCCTATCCAGCAGTGGAAAAATATGGTCGGCCAATAGCGGCATAGAGGTCTATAGCGATAAAGTAAAGAGTAGTCGCATTGATAAAGACTTATCCACATATACAGAAACGGCCAATCGAGGATTGTATCCTGATGGGGCCACCATGACCAGTATGGCCGCTTTCAGTATGCATACCCTAAGTTGGGACCAATGGGAAATTACGACAGGTTTGCGCTTCAATACCTTTATAAACAAAGTGGCCGATTCGGCTTTGGGAACTACCAAATTGACACCCTCTGCCCTAGTAGGTAATTTGGCCGTTCAACGTAGTTTAAACCAATCCTCCAACGTCTTTGCCTCCATCAATACGGGATTTAGAGCTCCCAATATTAATGATCTTGGATCCTTGGGCATTGTTGATTTCAGGTACGAAACACCTAATTTCGATTTAAAACCGGAGCATTCCCTACAATATCAAGTGGGCTACAAATTTCGCAATCGCGTTGTGAAGGCCGAAGTATTTTTATATCGCAATGAATTGTACGATTTAATTGTGCGCAATAGCATTGAAGGAGATAGCATTGAAGGTTATCCCGTATATCAGAAGAA
Organism: Arenibacter sp. S6351L; assembly: GCF_023016025.1. Classification (NCBI taxonomy): domain Bacteria; kingdom Pseudomonadati; phylum Bacteroidota; class Flavobacteriia; order Flavobacteriales; family Flavobacteriaceae; genus Arenibacter; species Arenibacter sp. S6351L. Next base: position 18,572 of record NZ_JALKBB010000044.1, read on the forward strand.
AAATGTGGAACGCGGCTTTATACAAGGAGCGGAAATGGGGTTGGACCTAAGCCTGAATCCGAATTGGAACCTGACCGGAAACCTGACCTATACCTACGGCCAAAATAAAACCAGTGATGAACCGGCACGTCGCATCCCGCCCATATTTGGACGATTGGCCACCTCCTACGCCATAAAAAATTGGAATCTTAATGCAGATTGGCTTATGGCAGGCAAACAGGACCGTTTGGCTTCAGGGGATATAGATGACAATAGAATTCCTGATGGGGGCACCCCTGCTTGGAATGTACTTAACATACATGGCAGTTACTCCATTAATTACATTACCATCGCTGTTGGCCTACAGAATGTTTTCAATGAAGATTATAGATACCATGGCTCTGGTGTTAATGGTTATGGCCGCTCTGGAGTGCTGTCGGTTTCTGCTAGGTTGTAGTTTTGGGGTACAAGGTTGGGTTGTAATCAATATTTAACATCTTAAACTTGAGTGCTTCTCGGTGCCGTCTACTTCTCGATACAATCCTCCTCTGTCGGATCACTCGAAGTGACGGAACAAAAAAAAGCTCCTTCCCTTGGTTAAGGGAAGGTGGATTCTCTGACGGTAGGAAGAGAAGACGGAAGGGATTGAAAGCCCAATGCATAGGAATGGACGACGTATAGGGAACTAGTCAAAAACACACAATGAGCTCCTGTCAAAAACACACCCCTAACTCCCGCCAAAAGGCGGGTCAGGCTCCTCCCAAGAGGGGAATTTGGTATATACAAATTTGAATGTTAATAACAGATATGTTCCAGATTTGGATAATATGACATTACGAGCCTGCTGCAGGCAGACAGGCAGCTTTGGCGACGAAGTAATCTCCCCAATGTATAAACAAATGCCAACCTGCACACCCCTTCCGTCTTCTCCTCTGTCGAAGCCACCTTCCCCTGACTAGGGGAAGGAGCATTTTATGTGTAGAATTTTCAAACTTAAACTAAAACCGTTCACTGATTACTGACTATTGACTATTGACTATTGACTACTAAAAAGTGTTCACTAACAATTATTGCAAATTGTTTACTAAAAACTGTTCACTGTACATTGTTTATTGACCACTGATTACTGCCTACTCCTCATCCGCCTTGTTCTTATAATGGTTCACCCTGGCATCGTCCTCGTTATCCATTGGGGGGCCTTGTTCTATTTTGCGCCAATCTATGGTTTTGTTATACTTCTTCATAGAGAGTTCGGCGTTGTACATACGTTCATCATGGCGCTCCAAGGTATAGGGTGTGAAGTCGGGCTCTGAGGTGAAAAAATCCTGAAGCAATGAGGCCGTAACATCAAACTGATTAACATAGGGAACATTCAATATGTTGTACATCGTCTTTAAAATGGCCCCAAAATTAGCATGGGTATTGGAAACATATCCCTTTTTTACATAAGGGCCTGCCATCATAAGAATGGATCTATGCGCATCCACATGATCTACACCTCCCTGTGGGTCATCCTCTGTAATAATGACCAACATATTCTTCCAATATTTGGTCCTGGAAAGAAAATGCAGTACCCTACCCACCGCCAGGTCATTATCTACCATAAAGGATTGTGGGTAAGGGTATCCATCCTCTGGACGGACTCTAGCCCCATGATCATTGGGTAACATCATGGTTACTAATTGCGGCATGTCTTCCTCCCCTTCGATCCATTTCTCTGTAAACTCCCTTTCAAACTGATCCATCCGGTATTGATCGGGGATATTCATATTATAACCGGCATAGTCGTGACTGGTCCTTGTAAAAAGTGCCTTTTGCATGGGCACCATCACCCCGTGGGCAGCACCTGTATTGGTATCGTACCAATCCTCACGCACATGCGCTGTTTCATTGGCCTGTCCAAAATTGTAAAAAGAAACCTTTTCCCTATCCAAGGCTTCCCAAAGTCCGCCAATCTCGGCATAGTCTTCTGGATCTACACTCCCGATCGTTCCCGGATGACGACGCCCAGGAGCGTCCGAAAATATTTTAGCGGTCTTGCTTACACTGGCATTGGCCTCTACCCATTCATTGGGAATAACCCCTACCAGCCAATGGTGGCCATGTACGGAAGCATCACTATCACAATAGTAATTGTCCGAATAGGCAAATTGCTTTGCAGCCTTATGGTGGTTGGGTGAAATGCGGAGGTTGGGGAATTGTGCCTGAACCGAATCCGGTAAGGTATAGGTATTATTAACCCCATAACGTGCCAAGGTACTATCTCCCTTTCCAGTTTTAAGCTGCCCAAAAACCTCATCGTAGGTCCTGTTCTCCTTGGTAATATACACCACATGTTTTATAGGACTCTGACGCAGTTTTGGCAAGGGAGGCAAGGGATTGGTACCGTCATCGGTTATGGTGCTTTCCCTGAAAGTATTGTCGATGGACATTTTGGTATACTCGGCAAGCTTTTCATCGGTTGGCATAGCTACCCTTTGGAAACTGCCCAATTGAATGTCGCCTATATAATCGCCCTGTGGGGGTTCTACAAAGTCCTTCCCACCATTGGGTCCGGCTCCAAGACCTCTACAGGTAATGATATAAATATTCTTTTCATCTTTGGACAATTCCACCCTTGTAGGCCCCCATCCACTGGGAATAAGTCCTTTGGTAGTTTGGGATGGAATATCTATTACGGCTACCGCATTGAACCCCAACAAGGCCACGTACAGTGTTTTTTCTTCCTTATCCATGGTAATTCCGAAAGGCAATAGGCCACGGTATTTGTCTATACGGGCATCGACCTTTATCGGAATATGGCCAACAATCTCTTGACTCATATGATCAATAATCGTGATATTGTCGTTAGTGGCATTGGTTATATAGGCGAATTGTTTCCCTACAGCAATGGAATTTGGACTTGCTCCCCCTACTACTTCAGCATCTTCCACCGTCTGCCCTATTTGGTGCCCTGTCTTAAATTTTTTGATCACCTTATTATTATCAAGGTCTATGGTAAAAACGCTCATGGCATCAGGATGCAACGGACTTCCTACGCCAGGGATTTTACGACCTTCTACTACGGTACCTTCTATGGACTCTTTGGTGTTGTCCCCATAAGGGTGATGGGAAATCATTAGGGAATCGTAATTGGCCGGAGTAGCACCCTCGATCAAGGGATAGGAATACATTCCAACATTGGCCACAAAGGCCTGCTTTTTATCTGGACTGATCGCCAAACCAAAAGGTTGTCGACCCACATTAACGGATCCCTTTATTTTTTTGGTATCCAAATCGATACGCACCATTCTAAAGTTTGCACGATCCAACACCAACAATTCGTTCTCGGCTTCATTTATCCGCAGATCCGAAGTAAAACTATCTTGATAATCCTTCCCATCAACTATACCATTTAAAGAAATGGAATCCACTTTTGCAAGGTTCTCCACATCGTATTGGATCACTGCTCCGGTATCTCCCCCACTTAAATAAACCGTTTTGGAATCCTGTGCAAATTCGACCCCCAAAAAGGACCCTTTTGCCAACGGTGAAGGAATAGTGCCATCATAACTTGGAATCCTGACCGACTCCAAGGAGGCTACATCTATTACAGTAAAAACCCCGTCGTGCAGGGTAACCGCCTTGCTCCCATCAGGAGACACGGCCATCCCAAAGGGATCATGTGTAATCCGCAATTTATCCCCTACCGGAGTTACATACCTCCCACTGGCCAAAATAGATATTCCGTTTTCATCAATAATACTGTACTGGTCTTTGCCGGGTACCTGCAAAATGGAAATGCTATTTTGGCGTGAATTACAAGAAATAAAAACTAGGGTTAAAAGGAGGATAATTAGCCGATTCATTAGGTTGATTTTAAAGTGTAAATAGATATTTTATATAAAAAAAATAATATTACGCATTTTTGACCAAAGGAAAACGGTCTTAACCATAATTTTACATTATATTAAAATAATTTAATTGAAGTAAAAGTTATAAACAGCCAAACAAATATCCAAATTCTATTTAGGCTTAATTGATATAGCCATAAATAGGTGCTACAAAATTACCGTTCAAAAAAGGCTTTGGATCTATCTGACTTTGTAGAACAACGCCTTTGTGTTCGGACTCCATTAACATAAAAGCAGCCTGAACCATGGGTGCTGCAGTAGTGGTCTGTATGGCCCTAAGTCTGTGTATCCCCACTTTTTGCGGATATATTAGCTTGGAAACCTCGTTCCTTCTAAGTGTCCCTTGCCAATCTTTACCCTCCACTGCGGCATACAGTACAATTTGATCGTTCTCTATATGGGGAATCCCACTCTCCATTTTCTCCTGAAGGGTCTTAATGGCTGCATCGGCATTCTTAAAACTTGCAATTTGCTGTTGTACCCAGGCGTAGTGCCCGGGATATCTCAAGGTCTTATAATCCAAGTTCCGCACCTTGCCGGCCAGAGCGTCTGGCAGATCGGCGGCCCCACCTGAAGTAAGGTCCTCCTCATAGGTCCTACCATCTATAATGATCGTAGCCCTTTCCGAGAGGGATTTAAGCGGTACTTTTTTAAAATCGCGTACTGCTTCCGCATCTTTAATATATTCCGTGGCTACCCCCACTGGACTCCAAGTAAATCCGTAGTAATGTGGTGCCACTGCATGGTCCGTTAAGGCCCCAACCTTAAACTGCAGCTTATCTACCTTGTGCTTGCTGCAAAATTCCAGAAAGAGATGATGCGCCAACAGATCGATATACCCTGGTGCCAGACCTGATTGCAGCACAAAACCGGTTTCGGCATTTTTGGCCAATGCTATAATTTCATTGGTCTCCGCCACATATTCGGTGAGGTTTACATAATGCATTTTAAAATCTTTGGCATAGCTCGCCATTTTAGGTGCCAAACTACCGGGAAGACAATCCAGCAGCACATCGCCCTGGGTAAAAATGTCCTCCATTTCTTTCGTCAGACCGGTTTCGGAAAGGCAAAATGCCTTGACCACTCCCGGGTTGGTAGTGCCCTTCCCGATCCAATGGGCTACTTTTTCCGCCTTTTCCAGCGTCCGATTACCAATAAATATTTTTAGGGGAACATTGCCCCAATCCGCCATTATTAATCCAACGGCCTGGGCAATACCCCCAGCTCCGGCAATAACCATGTTGTACGACATAATTTGGTCCCTAAAATTGTTATAAGAAAGATAGCATTTTTTCTTGGAAGTTTCCTCCGTTACTTGTAGATACTATTCTACTTCGTAGGACTCCCTAACTGCTGGTAGGCAGGCTCACACAGAAAGGCGTGGATGCTAAGAGGCAAGAGCCTAGAATCTAGACTCTATCGTCAGTTCGAGTGAAATGCCGATAGGCATTTAGTATCGAGAACCCGTTTGTGTAGTTCATGTGCTTCTCGATACAATTTTATTACGCTGAGCTTCATAAAATCACTCGAAGTGACGGGCAATAGCCATTTTGTATCGAGAACCCGTTTGTGCACGCCGTTTACTTCTCTGTCGGAGTGACGAACAAAAAAGCTCCTTCCCTTGGTTAAGCCTGTTCCGCTTTTTGGCCAGAGTATTAGAAGGGAGGACGCGAAGTGACAACTTTCAACTTTCAACTTTCAACTTTCAACTTTTAACTTTTAACTTTTAAACATTAAACTATTGCCTACTGGCTAATGGCTGAAGAAAACTGATTACTGAAGCCTTGTCAATTCCCTTTCAAATAGCCACCATACTTTCGCAAACCCTCGTTCAACATGGAAACGGCACCCTTGCTTGTCATGGTTGCACTGGAAATCCCGTCAATAAAATGTCCGTCGTCATTGGCTTTTTCAATGGCTTTTTGCAATGTAAAGGTGTCTTCCTCCAAATTGATTTTCACACCCAAGAACTGATCTTCGAATGTTTTTTCGCTAACTGCCGCCCCATAACCTTCAGATTCTGCTTTGTGTTCAAAGGCTATGTTTTTTATTTCCAACGTCTTTTTGTCCAAAAGAACCTTTGCCCAAATGGCCCCACCAAAACCAACACCCTGTACAGGTAGAACAACTAGGTCCGTTTCCTTGACTTCAAATATGGGCAGGGAAGTGGCTTGCCCGCGCGTCGCCAACTTTTTATACAGCTCGCCCGCCCTTTCCAAATCAATGTTAGAAATGGTGCCACTTGAAGTATTCAGCTCTTTAAAAATTATTAGGTCTTGGATTTTCGTGGAATCCGTAAAAGTCGGCGAGGCAAATAATGCAATTTCCTTAATAGTTTCCGGTAAGTCGGTTGTGGTTTGGATTACCTCTTTAACGGCTTCATTTTTTTGTTCCGTCTGTTTTGGGTTTTCCTTGCAGTTCCACCCCAATACAACCATGATCATCAAAAGTATTTTTATTTTCTCCATATTCATTTTTTTGAATTTAAAACTCACCAAATTAACTTCAGTGTTATTTCCGAAGGTAATACCAAGACATAATTCCTGAAATGATTTTGGTCAGTCACATATATTAAGATTCTAGTCCCTAGCGATAGTTCGAGAGCTTCTCGATACAATTTTGCTCCACTTCGTTTTACAAAATCACCTGCCTTACGGCCGGGCAGGCTCGCAATGACGGCATTGAACTTTCAACTTTCAACATTGAACATTCAACACAAATCTTTAGTCTCAACTCTAGCATCTAGGTTCTAGATTCTTCCAACGCTCCATCACCGTGAGGACATTCAACTTTATAACATTAATACTTTCAACATTTAACTTTCAACATTCAACCCAAGTCTTAGTCTAGTTTCTAGGTTCCTGACTCTGGCTAGTCTTTGCTCTTTTCTCTTTTCTCTCATCAATCTATACTAATTTTCCACTTCCCAATACACAATTAACCCTATCCAACATTCAAGCTTGAACATTGAACAATTTTTAAATCTTTTTGGCTAAATTACACCCTTAAACCATATTAGCATTTTTGCTCTTGTACTTTCATGCAACAGCCTTAAAATGATAATGATCAATCACATCAACCACAAAAAATAAAAGAATTAATCGCATGAAATACATTGTTTGTGAGGAACCTGGGGACTTTCAGTTAAAGGAAAAAGAAGCCCCGATACGCAAAAAAGGGGAAGCCCTCTTAAAAGTGAACAAGGTAGGCATCTGCGGTACCGACCTGCATGCCTATACCGGCAATCAAGCCTTTTTTACCTATCCTAGAATCCTGGGCCATGAACTGGCTACTACTGTATTGGAGATCGACGAAAACGATAAAGGCATAGCGGCCGGGGATAATGTAGTGATCATGCCCTACCTAAGCTGTGGCCATTGTGTGGCCTGTAGGAACGGCAAGACCAATTGCTGTACCCAGATCCAAGTCCTAGGTATACATACAGACGGTGGTATGCAGGAACAGATCACCGTACCGGTGGATATATTGTTGCCTGCCAAGCACCTGACCAACGAGCAGATGGCCATAGTAGAACCCTTGGCGATAGCGGCACACTCTATCCGTAGGGCGCAGATAGTACCTGGGGAAACGATTGTGGTCGTAGGCTGCGGCCCCATTGGTATCGGCATCATGAAATTGGCCCAGATAGAAGGAGCCAAGGTCATAGCCCTGGACATGAACCAGGACCGACTGCAGTATGCCAAGGAAAAGATTGGGGTGGACCATATTGTAAATGTGGCCAAAGACCCCGTAAAACAGATTTCAGAAATTACCAATGGCGATATGGCCACGGCAGTATTCGATGCCTCGGGCCACAAGGGAGCCCTGGAACAGGGACCCAACTATATGTCGCACGGCGGTAGGTATATTTTGGTGGGACTCTCCAAAGGGGAACTTACCTTTACCCATCCGGCCATACACGCCAAAGAAACCACCATTATGTGCAGCAGAAATGCCACGGTGGCCGATTTTGAACGGGTCATCCAAGTCCTGGACCAGTTTCCGACAGATTCGTTCATTACCCACAACGTGCATTTCACCCAGATGAAAGAGAATTTCGACAGCTGGCTAAAACCCGCTACAGGAGTAATAAAAGCCACGGTAGAATTTTAATATTATTAGCATTCCATTATGTCCAAGAACTTTTTACAGATACATCCCAACGATAATATCCTTGCAGCTTTGCAGGATATGAAAAAAGATTATGTGGTAGATTTTGAGGGGAAATCCTTCCCTCTTAAAAACAATGTTACCGCCAAACATAAATTCACCCTTCAGGATTTCAAGGTGGGAGACCCTATCCTAATGTACGGTGCCCTGATAGGAAAAGCTGTTAAGCCCATTGCCCAAGGGGAAAGCATTACAATAGAAAATGTGGTGCATGCCTCTTCCGATTACAATGTGGGGGAACAACAATCCCACTGGGTGGCTCCGGATATTTCCAAATGGAAAAACAGCACGTTTAATGGATACCACCGTGCCGACGGCAGTGTGGGAACCGCCAACCATTGGCTGGTAATCCCTATGGTATTCTGTGAAAACAGAAATGTTAACGTACTGCGCACTACCCTACTCAATGCATTGGGCTATGAGACTGCCCAAGACTATATCATAGATACCGAAGTACTGGTATCCCAATACAAAAAAGGGGCCAGTACGGATGACCTGATGGCTGCCCCCCTTATTAAAACGGCCGAGGATATTAAACAGAACAGGACCTTCCCCAATGTGGACGGCATTAAGTTCCTTACCCACGACGGAGGCTGCGGCTGTGACCGTGGGGATTCGGACACCCTGTGCAACCTTTTGGCAGGATATATTACCAATCCCAACGTTGCCGGGGCCACCATTCTTAGTTTGGGCTGCCAGAACGCAGAGGTGAAAATTTTGGAGGCTGCCATAGCCAAACGCGATCCCAACTTTTCCAAACCATTACATATATTGGAACAACAAAAAAGCAAGAGCGAACGCCATTTTATAGAGGAAGCGGTAAAGAAGACCTTTTTGGGCCTTATTGAAGCCAACAAGGTAAAACGCCAACCCGCCCCATTAAGCAAATTGGTATTGGGATTAGAATGTGGAGGATCGGACGGATTTTCAGGAATTTCTGCCAATCCGGCCCTTGGCTATGCTTCCGATCTTATAGTGGCTTTGGGAGGTGCTACCGTGCTTTCGGAATTCCCGGAACTCAATGGCGTAGAGCAGGAACTCATCAACCGTTGTGAAACACCGGAAAATGCAGAAAAGTTTGCCAATATTATGAGGGCATATTCCGCCAAAGCGGTTTCCATAGGCTCCGGATTTGAAAACAATCCATCGCCAGGAAATATTAAGGACGGACTCATCACAGACGCTATGAAGTCGGCCGGAGCAGCTAAAAAAGGAGGTACTTCCTTGGTACAGGATGTATTGGATTACACGGAAAGAGTCACCAAAAATGGCCTGAACCTTTTATGTACTCCCGGAAACGATGTGGAGAGTACCACAGGTTTGGCCGGATCGGGATGTAATGTTATTGCCTTCACTACCGGCTTGGGCACCCCTACTGGCAACCCAGTGGCCCCGGTCATAAAAATGTCCAGCAACAATGCCCTTAGTGAGCGTATGAAAGACATTATCGATTTTAATACCGGTACCATTATTACCGGAGAGGATACCATACAGACCAAAGGAGAGGAACTGTTGGACTATATCATAGAGGTGGCCAGTGGCAACATTGTCCCAGCCGCGGTTAGATTGGAGCAGAACGACTTTATCCCCTGGAAAAGGGGGATTTCCCTATAACTGGTCTCTCCGAAGGAGAGCTAAAGAACATAAAACCAAGAAAACTTTCAACTTTCAACTTTATAACTTTCAACTTTATAACTTTATAACTTTCAACTTTATAACATGATAATAGATTCTCACCAACATTTCTGGAAATATAGCCCTGTAAGTCACTCCTGGATAAACGAGCAAATGAAGGTTATCCGAAGGGATTTTTTACCCTCGGACCTAAAACCGGTATTTGTAAAAAACGGCGTGGATGGCTGTGTGGCGGTACAGGCGGACCAGACCTTGGCGGAAACCGATTTCCTTTTGGAACACGCCCATAACAACGCTTTTGTTAAAGGCGTCGTGGGCTGGGTAGATCTGAGAAGTCCAGACGTGGACCAAGCATTGGAAAAATACGCCAAGGACAAGAATCTAAAGGGGTACCGACATATAGTACAGGACGAGGCAGACCATAATTTTATGTTGCGTCCCGACTTCCTAAGGGGCATCTCCAAATTGGAGCAATACGGGGCCGTCTATGACATCCTTGTTTTTCCGCATCAGTTGGGGGCTACTCTGGAATTGGTGAAAAAATTCCCAAATCAGAAGTTCGTCATCGATCATATTGCCAAACCCTATATCAAGGATGGCTTTTATGACGGTTGGGCGGCCATGATGAAGGAAATCGCCAAACACGAAAACGTACACTGTAAAATCTCGGGCATGATCACCGAGGCCGATTTCAAAACCTGGACCCCGGAACAGATACATCCTTATATGCTCTTGGTCCTTGAGGCCTTTGGCCCTGAACGCTGCATGTACGGTTCCGATTGGCCCGTTTGCTTGGTTGCTGGAACCTACACCCAGGTAAAAGAGCTGACCACCAATTTCATTTCCAGCCTTAGCACCGCTGAGCAGGCCGCCATCATGGGGCTGAATGCAGTGGATTTTTATGGACTGGAGTGAGACAGTGGTTAAGTTGAAAGTTATAAAGTTATAAAGTCAAAAGTTCGTCACTTCGTGGAAAGAGACAGAACCTAGAATCTAGATGCTAGAGCCTAGACTAAAGATTTGTGTTGAATGTTCAATGTTGAAAGTTGAAAGTTCAATGCCGTCATTGCGAGCTTGCCTAGCCGTTAGGCAGGCATA
>NZ_JALKBB010000045.1:0-25304 GCF_023016025.1 Arenibacter sp. S6351L
TTAGAGCTGGAGACTCATATTCGGGGTTTTGTTTTATCTAAAATACGAATTAATATGCTGAATATCAAGTATTTAATATACCTCTGAAGGTGCCTACTTAACCATTCATTATTTTCATGGTTACAATTTAGTTTTTTGTGTTAAACATCATGCGCCTTAATACTAATACCGACATTACTATGAATTTATATATTCGGTAGGAGTCATATTGAACTGTTTTTGGAAATTACGTCCAAAACTTGTTTGGGAGTTGTAACCCACCATTTCTGAAACCTCATATATCCTGTATTCTCCTTTTTTAAGTAATTCCGCCGCTTTTTTTAAGCGGGCAATATTTATCAATTCATTTGGGCTAAGGTCGGACATATCCTTAATTTTTCTGTAAAGTGTGGATCTACTCATAAACATAATATCACTTAGGGTTTCAACACTTAGATCAGGATCTGAGATATGTTTGGTAATTACCTCGTCCAATTTGTGAATAAAGGTTTCATCGGTTGCGGTAAGGGCAATACTCTTAAGATGGGCAAGGGGTGAACTGGAATAATAAGTCATTATATTTTTTCTATTCTCAATTAAGTTTTTTATTTGTATTCTCAAATGGGAAATGGAAAATGGTTTTTCCAAATATGCGTCCGCTCCGGATTCCAATCCCTCAATTTTGGCGTTTAAAGCTTGTTTGGAAGTCAAAAATATGACTGGGATATGACTCGATTCCAACGAGCTTTTTATATTTCTACACAAGTCATAACCGTCCATTAAAGGCATCATTACATCCGTGACGACCAGTTGAATGTTCTTGACTTCTATAATTTTAAGGGCCTCGATCCCATTGGTAGCCCTGTATACGTTATAAAGTTCCTTTAGATCATTGGATATAAAATCCAAAAGGTCTACACTGTCCTCAGCAATAACAATATTGGGTTTGTTCGTGTCTTCCTCCAAATCCAACTTGAATGCTTCTGATTTTAACTTATTCAAGGAATGTTCATGGGAATAAAGTTTAAACTCTTTTTCTTGATGTAATGGCAATTTTAGAACAAAAGTGTTCAGTGAAGGATTACCATTGTCCATTTCTAAATTTCCATTGTGCAGTTTGGTTAGTGAATGTGCTAACGCCAATCCTATACCTGTCCCGGTTTGGTTTTCGGCGCCAGAAACTCGGAAAAATGGTTCGAATATTTTTTTCGATAAGTGATGAGGGACAAGATCTCCGTCATTTTGAATCTTAAGTTTAAATGATTCCGCGGAGGCTACCAAGCTTACTATTACCTGTCTGTTGGCATATTTAATGGCATTTCCAATAAGATTGCTGAAAATTTTCTTTAATGCTTCACTATCCACTGACGCAATAACGTCATTCTCTCCGAGATTGAATTGAAAATCAATATCCTTATCATGGATAGCCTCCATAAAACGGCTGTACGTCTTTTTCATCAATTCAGTAATATTACACTCAACAAAAGTTAGACTAATGCTTTCCATCTCGGTCTTTCTAAAGTCCAGCAACTGGTTTACTAGGTCTAGTAGTCTATTGGTATTCTTTTTCATTATGGAAAGAAGCCCTATTACATCGGGTGAATGATCTTCCATCTTGATCAATTTATCCAGAGGGCTTTTAATGAGAGTCAAAGGTGTTCTTATCTCATGGGAAATATTGGTAAAAAATTCAATTTTTGCCTGATATACCTCTTTCTCTTTTTTATTGCTAAGCTCCTTTATCCTCTGATTATTTATTGAGACGGTCCGGATGTGATAGAATCTAACAATAAGAAAAACCATAAGGGCTAATAACATTACATATAAGGAATATGCTAGATTACTTTTCCAAAAAATGGGTAAAACTTCTATCGTGAGTGGATTGGACTTATCGCCCCAAACACCATTATTGGTCAAGGATTTAATGTTAAGGTTATATTTACCCGCGGACAACTGCGTAAAATGAACTCGATGGCTCTTTTTTAATGGAATCCAATCGTCACTTATTCCTTTCATTTGATACATATATTCCGTAGATTCTGGACTTATAAAACTTAAGGCAGCAAAATCTAGACTAAAGGAAGATTGGTAGGCCTTTAATGTTAAGTGATCCAGAAATGTTACAGATTTTTGTAAAGGTGAATTATCCACTCCAACAATGGACTCCTGATTATTAATTTGTAAACCTGTAAATAAAATAGGAGGTAAATAAGTGTTATTGACGAAGTTTTCTGGATTAAAACTTATCATCCCGTTAACACTGCCAAAATACATGGTCCCATCAGGACTATTGTAGCCTGAATTATAATTGAATTGATTACTCAATAATCCATTTTCCTTGGTAAATATCTTTATGCTACCTTTTTCGGGATCGTATTCCACTAAGCCGTTGGAGGTAGTTATCCAAAGGTTTTGAGTGTCATCCTCCAATATTGAATAGAAGGCATTACTGGGAAAACCATCTTTGGCACCGAATTTTTCAAATGTTCTTTTATTGGCATCATATAAATTCAATCCATTTTCGGTTGTAATCCACAGCGTATTAAATTTTCCTGGAAAAATTCCGTTAATGCGATTACTACTAATAGATAGAGGATTGTTGCTGTCATATTTGAAAACACCATTTTCACCTGTTTTGGGATTGTAAAAAAACAATCCATTGGCATGGCTTCCCGCCCAATAAACCCCTTGTTCATCTTCATAAAAAGTGGTATATCCTATATATTCGGGAAACCCCTCAACACAATTAAAACCATCAGTTTCAGGGTTATAATATTGTAAAGAGGTTGATACTACAATAATTTGGTTACCCCTCGTTTTGTTAAGAGATACTATGAAATTGCTGTGTAAGTTACTTTTTTCACCAATATTGTAATGGGCTATGATTTTGTTTTGGTTTACATCCAATACATCAAGGCCATGATCAAAGGTGCTAACCCACACTTTATCGTCCATTGGTAATACACCATGTACATTATAATGAGATAGAATACCTCCGTTGTTTTTCGAGTTGTATACTGTAAAGTCCCCAGTGGCCAAATTTTGTTTGTTAAGTCCACCATCTTCAGTGCCTATCCACAAATTGCCATAATCATCAGGATGGATTTCCCTTACGGCGTTTCCACTTATTGAGTTTTTGGAATGTGTTGGAAAATACTTTTTAAAATAGTTAAATTGGTTGGGAAAATAATTTACCCCACCAAAATAGGTCCCGGCCCAAACACTTCCTTCATTATCAACAGTTAAGGAATATACTGCATTATCAGCAAGGGCGTATGGATTGTTGTAGTCCTTTACCAAATTGGTATATGATTTATTGGTGAAATTATATATATGGATACCAGATTCCGATGCCACCCAAAGCTCTTCTTTACCTCTCAGCGCAAAATTTCTAACGTGAATGGGGCCTCTCAACTCATGAAGTATATCTACAGCCTTACCCTCTTGTATATCGTAGGCCAATACACCGTGGTTTTTAGTGCCCAATAGAACTACTTGGTCACTGAGACTGAAAAGACTGTTAATTTCAAATGGCAATTTTGGATCGGCCTCTACATTTAATCCGTAACAAGTAAAAGTATTGGTAAGCTCATTGTATCTGAAAAGATCGCTTTTGGATGCGGCCAGAATCTCGTTATCATTTGTTTTTAATAACTCAGCAGCATTAAAATATTGATTAGTAGGATAGGTGACCGTTTCTTCAGTTTTAATGTTATACCTGTAAAGTGAATTATTGGCTATATACCATAAATTACCATTAGAGTCACTTAGAACACTTGAAATACCCTTTGATCTGGTCCCTTCTAACAAATTAAAATTCTCCTGTTTCGCATTATAGCTATAAAGACCATTATCAGTGCCAACCCACAAGAGATCCTCAAACTCATGAAGACAGTGAATATAAGTACCATGCAAACTTTTAGGATCTTCGGAGTTGTTCTGAAACAACTTAAAGGAATAACCATCAAATCTATTTAGGCCATTTTTAGTTCCAAACCACATAAAACCATTTTTATCCTGTAAGGAACTTAGTACAGTATTATGGGAAAGGCCATCCTCAACCTTATAATGCTTAAAGTAGAATTCCTGTGACCGAACAGAACTGAAAACAAGTATAGAAAAAAGTAATATGGCAATGCTCTTTTTCAACATATAAGAATTTTGGCAAAATATAAAACTTTTTGTTCTACATAGTGTTTCACGGTTCTACAATTTCGTTCAATAAGACTAGCTAATATCAATTAAGGTCTATAATGAACCAATTCAGTGAACTAATGAAACAAAATTATAGTTAATCTCTACCTGAATTTCTTCTATTTGTTCAAGTTGCTGAATTGACAGTTTTGAAGTGTAACATTAGCTCTATTATTAATTTTTTATGATATGAAGTCTTGTACATCGGTACATAATTAATTCCGATACATTGTACTTTGTGTTATCCTAAATTTACTAAGCTAATATCCAAATAGTATAAAGGTTCGATTTCGGTCAGGGCAGTTTTGTATTAACCTTTTAAATGACTCCTTCAGAGATTATAAATTCTCGAGGGTTGTTTTAGAATAGTACTCCGTTTATGATCAGGATAAATAACCTCTAGATGGGAATACCAAAATCAGCATTCATATTATCGTTTTTTCTTCATTTCACTGTATCGTTGTTTTCACAAGACAAAACATTTACCAATCCATTGTTGCCCTCAGGGGCAGATCCGTATAGTACTTACTATAAAGGTCATTATTATTATACCAACACCTTACAGAATCGACTGGTATTATGGAAAACAAAAAATTTAGCGGACCTTGGCAAGGCCGAGAGTATTACAATATGGACACCACCGGAAGGCACGGAATATTCCAAAGATATTTGGGCTCCGGAAGTCCATTTTATTAATGACAAATGGTATGTTTATTTTGCAGCTGACAATGGTAACAATGATACGCACCGAATGTATGCCATTGAGAACTTGTCCAAAGACCCATTTAAGGGAAAATGGGAATTTAAGGGGAAGATCGCCGCGAAGACCGATAAATGGGCAATTGATGGCAATGTATTTAATCATAAGGGCCAATTATATATGATCTGGTCTGGATGGGAAGGTGATACCAATGGGCAACAGGATATTTTCATTGCCAAGATGAAAAACCCTTTGGAGATAGATGGGGAAAGGGCGAAAATTTCTTCACCAAAATATGAATGGGAAAAACACGGGGATTTGGATGATCCGGATCTTCCCCATGTCAATGTAAATGAAGGGCCACAATTTTTGGCACATAAGGATCGAATTTTCATTGTTTTCTCGGCAAGCGGCTGCTGGACCGATAATTACAGTCTTGGACTTTTATCATTTAATGGTGGTGACGATTTATTGGAGGCTACGGCTTGGGAAAAATCGGAGGAACCGATTTTTACTCAGGCTCCGCAAAATGGGGTATATGCTCCTGGACATAATTCATTTTTTAAGTCTCCGGATGGTAAACAGGATTGGATTTTATATCATGCCAATTCTAAATCTGGGCAGGGTTGTGGTAGGTTTCGCTCTCCAAGAATGCAAAGGCTGTATTGGGATACCAGTGGAATGCCCTATTTGGGACCACCGTTACCCGAGAATGTAATTCTGGATATACCAAGGTAGTAATGCCTTTAATAAACGAAAATATTAGTTGAATTGAGTTGAGTTGAGTTAGTTTCTTAAATTATCGGGTCTCTCATACGGCCCGGTAATTTTATCGAATGAAGTATGCTGTACAAAATTAGATTTCTATTTAAAATAGTGATGCTATAGTAGAAGTATAAAGCCTTTCTTAACTCCAGACATAAAAATAATTCCTTCCAATTCCTATTGGGAGTATCATCAAAACCAATAAAAATTAGCAGATGAAAAAATTAATACTGATTGCTTACGTGCTTCTTATACCCTTTTCAGGGATATCACAAGAAGATGTTTTAACTAAAAATAAATGGTCCATTGATAAAGCCCAAGAATGGTATTCTCAACAAAAGTGGATGACCGGCGCAAATTTTAATCCCAGTACAGCCATTAATCAATTGGAAATGTGGCAAGAGAATACCTTCGACCCTGAAACAATTGATAAGGAATTGGGCTTTGCCGAAGGTATTGGCTTCAATACGATGAGGGTATATCTTCATAGTTTGGCATACAAGGCAGATCCACAGGGATTTAAGCAACGTATGGATACCTATTTAAAAATAGCAAGCAATCACGGTATCAGAACAATGTTTGTCTTTTTTGATGATGTTTGGGGCAAAACTCCTAGAATCGGTGAACAACCGGAACCTATACCTGGAACCCATAATTCTGGTTGGGTGCAAGATCCTGGAGACCCCGCATCAAAGGAAGAGGAAAACTTCCCCGCTCTTGAGGTTTATGTCAAGGATATCCTCAAAACCTTTGGCAATGATGAACGGATTGTCATGTGGGATTTGTACAACGAGCCGGGAAATACGGGAAAACTAACCAGTTCAATGCCGCTATTAAAGAACGTATTCATATGGGCTAGGGAAATTAACCCTAGTCAGCCCCTAACTGCGGGCTTATGGGCTTGGGATTTTCAAGAACTCAACGCTTTCCAGGCTTTGAATTCTGATATATTGACCTATCACAACTATGAGGATGAAAAACACCATCAACATATAATCAACCTTTTAAAATCCCATGGCAGGCCAATGGTCTGCACAGAGTATATGGCACGGACCAATAATAGCCGCTTCTCCAATATTTTGCCCATATTACAAAGAGAAAATATTGGCGCCATCAATTGGGGATTGGTAGCAGGAAAATCCAATACAAAATATGCTTGGAATACCCCTATCGAGGACGGAGGTGAACCAATTGAATGGTTTCATGAAGTTTTTAGAAAAGATGGAACTCCCTACAGACAGGACGAGGCGGATTTGATAAAGAAATTGAATAAGCTGGCAAATAAATAAATAGGCCATAGAAAAGGGGTCCCAAACGGCTATTTTATAAGTAGGGCATTTATATAAACTAAACAAATGAAGAGAATAACATGTAGTCAGATCTTGGTTGTGTTGGCTTTAATGGCAATGTCGGCCTGTAGGGATGTCAATAAAAAAGCAATAATTTCAGAAACGGCCGGAACAAATATGCAAACACCAATGGAAAGTACTTTGCAACAAACCAATTTTGACACCATCATTGATGGAAGGGCCGTAAAGCTATATTGGCTGGAAAACAAGAATTTGAAAATGGCTATTACCAACTACGGGGGTAGGATAGTTGCTCTTTTGACTCCAGATCAAGATGGCAATTATGTTGATGTTTCCATAGGTTATTCCAACATTAAGGACTACTTGGATTCTGCCGAAACCTACTTTGGAGCTACAATAGGCCGAGTAGGCAATAGGATTGCAAAAGGTAAATTTTCTTTGGACGGCACCGAATATTCTGTAGTACCGAACAATAATGAAAATGCCCTTCATGGTGGGGAGAACGGATTTCAGGATAAGGTTTGGGACGCCGAACAACCTGATACCAAAACCCTGATCCTGAGATATACTTCCCCTGATATGGAGGAGGGGTTTCCAGGGAATTTAACCGTAAAGGTAACTTACTCGCTAACTGATAACAGGGCTGTTAGAATGGAATACGAAGCCACTACAGATAAAGCTACTGTGGTAAATTTGACCAATCATACCTATTTCAACCTCAATGGAGAAGGAAGTGGAAGTATCCTAAACCATTCATTGCAACTTTATGCAGATCAATTTACACCTGTGGATCAAGGACTGATTCCTACGGGGGAATTGAAAAATGTAAAGGGAACACCTTTCGATTTTAAAGATTTCAATACTATTGGATCACGTATAGACGAGGAGGATCGGCAATTGGCATTCGGCGGGGGTTATGACCATAATTTTGTTTTAAATGGCACCAAGTCCAATGGTATGAACCATGCCGCAACTGTGGTAGGGGATAAATCTGGCATTGTGATGGATGTATATACTCTAGAACCTGGAATTCAATTTTATTGTGGCAATTTTATGGACTCGGAAAACACTTTGAAATCTGGAGCCAAGGACGATTATAGGACTGCCTTTTGTCTGGAAACACAGCATTTTCCCGATTCCCCCAACCAACAGGGTTTTCCATCAATTACGCTCCGTCCGGGTGAGGTTTACCATACAGTTTCCGAATATAAATTTAGCTTTAGATAGGTTTTGAGAGCATTAGTCATATTTATAGTTTCTATTGTTTTTTGGGGATGTAACGCCCAAAAGTTGACGGATATGGATTCCGGTCAAATCTATTTGGCGGATCCTACTATTTTTCATCATGTAGATACTTATTATTTGTATGGAACTACTGGTGATCCCAAATGGGGAAAGAATAAAGGCTTTTTGGTATACACTTCCAAGGATTTAATACAGTGGTCAGGACCCAAAGGAGCCAAGAACGGCCTGTCCTTGGCAATGGGTGATTCCTATGGGGAAATAGGATTCTGGGCTCCTCAGGTTTTTGAGTACAAAGGTCTTTTTTATATGGCCTATACGGCAAATGAACACATAGCAATGGCAACCAGCAAAAGTCCATTGGGTCCATTTGTCAACACCTCAAAGGAAGCTCTTAAAGCCCCCGTTAAACAGATAGATCCCTTTGTATTCTTTGATGATGACGGTAGAAAATATTTATATCATGTTCGACTTACCCAAGGTAATAGAATTTACGTAGCTGAATTGCAGGATGATCTCATGGCAATTAAACCGGAAACCTTGAGGGAATGTATTGTTGGAGAACTTGAATGGGAAAATACACAAAAGACAGATTGGCCGGTAACTGAAGGCCCCACAGTATTAAAACATAAAGGGCTCTATTACTTGATATATTCGGCAAATGATTTTAGAAACCCGGATTACGCGGTTGGCTATGCCATTAGTGAAAGCCCTCTTGGACCTTGGAAGAAGTTTGATAAAAGTCCCATTATGTATAAGGAGCTCCTTGGCGAAAATGGCCCAGGGCACGGAGATGTATTTCTGGATCACCAAGGGGATATGCAATACGTTTTACATACCCATCTTAATGACTCTCTAACCCAACCACGAAGAACGGCAATAGTAAAAATAAAATTTGTAGAAGAAAAAGGCAGTCCGGATTATTTGGTAACGGAAAAAGACGGGTTCAGGTTTCTAAAAACCAAATAAGCAGGGTATACAATGGTAATTTATGCTAAATGAAAATGATTAATAAGGAACAAACCCACAGAAAATGAATATCGTTGTTGCCCCTGATTCATTTAAAGAATGTTTATCGGCCAAAGAGGTTGCGGAAAATATTGCCATGGGAATTATGAAGGTACTGCCGGGTTCCCTAATCCATGAAATCCCAATTTCGGACGGTGGGGAAGGAGTTTTGGACACCCTGCTGAACGGGGTTGGAGGTAAAAGAATTTCCGTTTTGGTAATGGATCCACTAATGAGGACCATTGAGGCTCAATATGGGATTTTGAAAGATAAAAAAACGGCTGTAATCGAAATGGCCAAGGCTTCGGGCTTGGAATTATTAAAAGAGTACGAAAAGAACCCATTGAATACATCAACATTTGGCACAGGGCAAATGATCAAGGATGCCCTTAATAGGGGTTGTGATAAATTTATCATCGGTATTGGTGGAAGTGCCACCAATGACGGAGGAGCTGGAATGGTGAGGGCATTGGGAGCCAAATTTATGGATAATGAGGGGGAAGATATTCCAGAGGGCGGTGGCAGTCTAAATCAATTGAACGCCATAGATCTGACCTATTTTGATAAAAGAATTCAAAGTTGTGAGGTGGTGATTGCCTGCGACGTTTCCAATCCCCTTACCGGGCCAAATGGAGCCTCTATGGTTTATGGAGAGCAAAAAGGGGGA
Organism: Arenibacter sp. S6351L; assembly: GCF_023016025.1. Taxonomy (NCBI): domain Bacteria; kingdom Pseudomonadati; phylum Bacteroidota; class Flavobacteriia; order Flavobacteriales; family Flavobacteriaceae; genus Arenibacter; species Arenibacter sp. S6351L. Next base: position 9,866 of record NZ_JALKBB010000045.1, read on the forward strand.
AGTAAAAAAGATCTGCAAATATTGGATACTAACCTTGCCCATTATGCCCATTGCATCGAAATAATGTTGGGCATCGATATCGACCAGATCCCGGGAGCTGGAGCGGCCGGAGGTACCGGTGCAGGACTAATGGCATTTTTAAAGGGAAAGCTTGTAAATGGGATTGAATTAATACTACGGACCCTTAAAATTGAAGAGCATTTAAAGGAGGCCCACTTGGTATTTACAGGAGAGGGTAAGATTGATGGACAAACATTACAGGGCAAGACCATATCCGGGATCGCAACATTGGCAAAAAAACACAATGTCCCCGTAATCGTGATTACCGGAAAAATTGGTGAGGATATAGAGGGTATTTATGACATGGGGGTAAATGCAGTGTTTTCTATTGTTAATCAGCCAATGGAATTAAAAGAGGCAATTGAGCATGCTCCCCAACTTATTCAGGAATCCGCCAAAAATATAATGGCCACCATTAAGTGTTTTAATAAAAATTAAGGGCTTCAGATATTAAGAACAACAATGAACAAAAAAAGTAATACCAATATGCAAAAAGAAGGAAGTATCATAATGGTTGGTTGTTTCGATACCAAAGGAGAAGACTTCGGATTTCTATATGGCTGTCTTATAGGTTTGGGTGTCAAGGTAATTACAATCAATACCGGGGTACTTGGCTCTACTGATTTATTTCCGGTAGATTTTGAGGCCATGGAGGTAGCTTTAAGTGGTGGAAGTATCCTTACCGATCTTAGGGAAAATAAAGATCGTGGCAGAGCTATAGAAGTCATGGGAAATGGCGCTGCTACTATTGTTGAAGATCTTTTCAAAATGAAAAAAGCCAACGGTATAATAGGTATGGGCGGCGGAGGCGGGACTTTCATAGCACTAAAGGCAATGCAGACTTTACCTTTTGGATTTCCAAAAATTTGCATCAGCACCTTGGCTACCAAAGATTTGTCCATACATGTAGGCATTAAGGATATCACTTTGATGCCATCTGTTGTTGATGTTGCCGGACTAAATAGTATCAGCAAGGTAGTAATGCGCCAAGGAGCGGGGGCGATAGTAGGAATGATGCAAGTTTCTAGGTCGACTGATGAAAGGCAGAGCAAATCCATAGCTATTAGTGTTTTTGGCAATACTACACTTTGTGTAGATAAATGTTCGGAATTACTAAGGGATCAGCAATACGAGGTGATGGCCTTCCATTCGGTTGGAGTAGGAGGTAGGACCATGGAAGGATTAACCATGGATGGATGTATTGATGCTATATTGGATATTACTACAACTGAATTGGCGGATGAACTTTGCGGTGGAATATGTAGTGCGGGGCCGGACCGCTTAACAGCTGCGGCCAAAATAGGAATTCCACAGATCGTGGTACCAGGATGTATGGACATGGTAAACTTTGGTCCTTTGGAATCCGTTCCAGAAAAATATAGGGACAGACAATTATTTAGTTGGGCACCGGATGTAACCCTTATGCGGACCAATGTAGAAGAGAACAGAATATTGGGAAAGACTATAGCCGAAAAGATAAATAAGTCCAAGGCTCCTGTTACTGTATTGCTTCCATTAGGAGGCCTGTCCAAAATTGGTGGGCCGGGAGAAGTATTTCACGCTCCGGCGATAGACCAAGAATTGTTCAGTTCCCTAAAAAGTCATGCAAATAAAAATATCAAGATATTGGAGGTAAACTCAAATATAAATACCGAGAGTTTTGCCGCACAGGCGGTAAAATCCTTAATGGAAATTCTAATTAGTGAATAAATTAAATCAGCCTAAGAAGAGCCGACAACTTATACTTAATATATAAAATGATGGATGTAAATAAGATTAATAGAAATCGCTTATTATGGGCGAGTTTTTTTACTATCGTAACTGGCGGAGTTGGCTTTGCCGTACGTGGAGCGATTCTAGTAGATTGGGGGAATCAGTTTGGATTTACCATGACCGAATTGGGCTCCATTACGGGAGGTGGGTTTGTTGGTTTTGGTGTTATCATTATTCTCTTTAGTCTTATAGTAGACAGGGTAGGTTATAAGCCTTTACTAATTTTGGCTTTTGTTATGCATTTTTTGTCCTTGGTCGTCACGGTGGCAACTGTATACGTCTTTGAAACCATGGGAAGGGAAGCGGCCTACTGGTGCTTATACTGGGGCACTTTCCTATTTGCTGTAGGGAATGGTATCTGCGAGTCGGTTGTAAACCCACTTGTAGCAACACTATACCCAAAAAACAAAACGCACTATTTGAATATTCTGCACGCTGGATGGCCAGGAGGAATGATTGTAGGAGGTTTATTGTCCATTGCCTTTCATAGCTTGGTTTCATGGGAGGTTTTAATGAGCTTCTTTCTGATTCCCGTACTTATTTATGGCTTTATAATACTTAAGGAAAAATTTCCAATTTCGGAGGCAAGGGCTGCAGGAGTTGGCTTTAGCGAGATGTTTCGTCAACTGGCTTCCCCATTATTAATTTCTTTGTTGATCTTGATGATGCTGGTAGGCTATGTAGAATTGGGTACTGATAGTTGGATACAGAATATAACGGGTAATATTCTTGAAAATCCAACTAAAGGGGTCTTGTTGTTTATATACACATCGGCCCTAATGTTCGTACTTAGGTTTTTTGCAGGACCTATAGTCCATAGAATATCACCTTTAGGATTGCTCTTTGCCTGTTCTATTCTCGGAGCAATAGGACTGTATATCCTAGGAAACTCAACTACCGGACTTGTAATGGTATTGGCGGTAACTATATATGGAATAGCGAAAACTTTCTTTTGGCCCACCATGCTCGGTGTTGTCGGAGAACGATTTCCAAGGGGAGGTGCCGTAACCATGGGTATTGTTGGTGGAGTGGGAATGTTGTCGGCTGGTCTCTTGGGCGGACCTGGTATTGGATATAAACAAGATTACTTTGCTTCCAATAAAATTAAGGTTGAGTCTACTGATTCATATGACCGTTATAAGGCGGAACAGGAAAATGGATTCTTGTTCTTTAGGCCAATAAAAGGATTGGACGGTAGTAAAGTCGCGATCTTAAGGGATAATGGAGAGCAGTTGAAGGCAGATATTGAACGTTGGGAAAGCACTGGAAAAGAATTAAGTGACAACGCCAATCTGAGTAATTTGAAAAACTGGTGGGACAATGCCCAGACTATGGTTAATATAGACAAGGTCCCTGTGGAACAGGCCGGTTTTTATGGTGCCGGAAGAGCATTGGTAATAACGGCATTGATACCCATAACGATGGCCCTGGGCTATCTAATCCTTATACTATATTTTAGAAAGCGGGGCGGATATAAACAAGTCGAAATAGAAGAAACCTAAACAATAGATTAAAAATTATAGAGATTGAAACTTAAATAAAAATAATTTAATCATAAAATAGAATATTATGCCAAATCCATGGACGGGGAAAGGAAACCCTTACACAAAACAAGAAGTTAGAGATAGGTTACAAGCAGTAGTAAATCAAAAAAAAGCCATTATTGCGGCCGGTGCAGGTACCGGGATCAGTGCCAAATTTATAGAAAAAGGTGGTGCGGATCTGATCATCATATACAACTCGGGCAGGTTTAGAATGTCAGGGCACGGTTCAACTGCGGGTATGATGGCCTATGGGGATGCCAACGCCGTGGCAATGGAAATTGGGGAATTTGAAGTTTTGCCCGTAGTAGAGGAAATTCCTGTAATATGTGGGGTTCACGGAAGTGACCCAAGAAGAAGAATGTGGCACTTTTTGGGAAAAGTAAAGGATATGGGCTTCTCAGGGGTCAATAATTTCCCGACACATTCCATCATCGATGGCCACTTCAGAAATGTACTTGAAGAAACGGGAATGAGTTTTCAAAAAGAAGTGGATATGGTAGATCTGGCCACCAAAATGGACCTGTTCTCCGTAGTATATGTAGGCAAACCGGAGGAGGCCGTACAAATGGCAGATGTGGGTGCCGATGCCATAATTGCACATGTAGGGACAACTGTTGGTGGTTCTATCGGGGTTACCAGCGCCACCGCCTCCATGGACGATGCCCTGGAGCGTACCCAAAAAATAGTCGATGCCGTTAAGAAAGCAAATCCCGACACTTTTTTATTGGCCCACGGCGGACCGATCAATACCCCTGCCGATGTAAAATACGTACTGGAACACTGCAAGGGCCTGCACGGCTTTGTAGGGGCATCCTCATTGGAAAGAATGGGCATAGAACAGTCATTGACCAACCTGACCAAGGAATTCAAAGCATTGACCCTATAGTCTGTCTATGGAAAGGAATTGGAAATTCGTCAAGGAAAAAGACCAAATGTTCGAAAGGGCCTTCGGGCGGGACCATCATTGGCATTATCATCCCGAAATTATAAAACAGGCCGACTCCTATATGGTGAAGGTGGTAATGCCGGAGGGCGGGGGACATAATTTTCACGTGCATCCGGAAATGCATGAAATTCTTTACGTCCTTAAAGGCACGGCCGAACAATGGATAGAAGATGAAATGCAGCTTTTGGAGGCGGGCGACTCCGTTTACATAGGGGCCAATGTGGCACACGGGACTTTTAACGCCGGACAAGGGGAACTGGAGTTTCTGGCGATATTGTCCCCTCCTGAGGGATGGGGAGCGGGTACTGTGGATGTTAGTGAAAATGCCCCTTATTCGGAATATCGTCCACGGATTTGATCAATTATTTTATACCTAGGAAAAAATAGCCATTAAAGTGGTAAGAGTAATTTATAATTTTAAAATCAAAAGAATGAAAAATTTAACCATTTACATTTCATTATTATTTTGTGGAATGGTCGTTTTATCCAGCTGCTCCGGGGAAAAAGTGCCGCCCCCGCCATTGACCTATACGGGAGAGGACCCAAGGGTCCAGGATCCGTTAAGTCCAGAGGATTCTCAAAAGCATATTCAGCTTCCGGAGGGGTTCAAAGCGGAGCTATATGCCGCCGAGCCCAATATTATTAATCCCATTGCCTTTACCTGGGATGAAAGGGGCAGGCTATGGGTGGTACAGTCCAAGGATTATCCACATGGACTTGCCAATGATGTTGGAGGGGATAGGATTACCATCTGTGAGGATACCAATGGGGACGGCAGGGCCGATAAATTTACCGATTTTGCCACGGATCAAAATCTGACAACGGGAATTACCTTGGTAAAAGGTGGTGCCATTGTGTCGCAGGCTCCAAATATGGTTTTTCTGGAAGATACCGATGGGGACGACAAAATGGACAAGCGTACCGTTCTGTTCGCAGGTTTCGGAACCTGGGACACCCATGCGGGACCATCAAATCTGCGCTATGGCGTCGATAACATGATATGGGGTTCCGTAGGTTATTCAGGCTTTGAAAATCAGTTCCAGGGCAAGCCTGTAGAATTCAAGATGGGCGTTTACAAATTTGCCAAGGACGGTTCCTATTTTGAACCGGTGGGGCAATTCAACAACAATACCTGGGGACTTGGTTTTAACGAGAATTTTGAAATATTTGGATCTACTGCCAACAATAACCACTGCTGTTATGTTGGGATACCTTTAAAACATTATGATTATTTGAACAAAATGCCTTCTTGGGCTGTCAATGCGGACTTTATCCAGGGGCACTATGAAATTACCCCTGTAGATACCATTCCCCTGCAACAAGTGGATGTACGGGGAGGGTATACGGCTGCCTCTGGGGCTAATTTTTATACCGCCAAAAATTATCCGGAAGAATATAGAAATCAAATGTATGTGAGCGAACCTACCGGACATTTGGTACATATTGCAAAAATAGTCAAGGATGGGGCAGGGTATAAGGAGGTCGACGGTGGCAATATTTTTGCCAGTACCGATGCCTGGACCGCACCGGTTTTTGCAGAGACCGGACCGGATGGGAATTTGTGGGTGGCGGATTGGTACAATCCCGTAATTCAGCACAACCCGGACAAAAGAGGGATGGACAACCAGATCTGGAACGCGGATAAGGGTGAGGGCAACGCCCATTTAAATAAACTGCGCGATTATGGCCATGGCAGGATATACGTAATAACCCATGAGGACGGTGATGATCCGGATATCAGCTCTTTGGATCCCGAGGATGATGAAGCACTACTGGAAGGGCTTGAAAGCGATAATATGTTCTGGAGAACTACGGCCCAGCGTTTAATAGTGGAGAACAAGAAGCTCTCCTTGATCCCGGACCTGATCAATATGGCAGGCAACAATGATGCTGACAAAAGCGGCCTAAATACCGGCGCCTTGCACGCCCTGTGGACCTTAAAAGGCTTGGGGGCACTTGACGGCTCCAATGCGGCTGCCAACGAAGTTGTCACTAAAGCTTTGAACAGTAGCTCATATGGGGTAAACCGGGCCGCACTGGCTTTGTTGCCCGCAACAAAAGAAAGTAGTGAAATCTTGGCACAATCCGGCCTATTAAGCAGTACAGACCCACAGATCAAGCTTGCTGCGGTACTGCGTGCAGGGGAATTACCGGAATCCAATACCTTATATGCTGAAATAGAAAAGTTATCCCAGGATATAACTAGTACTTCGGACAAATGGCTCAATGCTGCCATAAAAATTTATTTCAGGGAATTGAATTTTGAGGAGGTGGACCCGGCCTCCGTACATATTATAGTACCATCATCGGAAGAAAATAAATCGACATGGAACTACACTACCGATCAACCTGCCGATAACTGGATGAAATCTGAATTCGATGATTCGGATTGGAAAAAAGGTTCGACTATGTTTGGAAGTGATAATATCAAGGAAGCCCGAACCAATTGGAATAGTTCCGATATTTGGATGCGACAAGAGGTGGTGATTACAGATGAGATTACGGAACCGGTTTTGAAAATTGCACATAAAGACGATTATGAAGTTTTTGTCAATGGTCAATTATTGATATCTGAGGCAGGTGCCAGCAAATCGTTTAAATACATAAAATTGGACAAAGAGAAAGGCGGATTGTTCAAAAAGGGCAAAAATCTAATTGCAGTACATTCTACACATATTAGGGGGAATCAACAATTCATTGATTTGGGCATAGGCAAGGTTGGTAAGATAAAAGCCGACGTAACCTTTGTCCTGAATACCGTAAATCAGGAAATGGCTTTTGATAAAAAGACACTTCACGCCACGGCAGGACAGACAGTGGAAATAGTATTGAACAATAAGGATCAAATGTCCCATAATTTGGTGGTCATCCAACCTGGTAGTCTGGATACCTTTGGAGCCATGGTAGATGGGTTCCTAAAAAATCCTGACGCAGAAAAGATGGGATATGTTCCAAAATCGAGATATGTGCTCGGGGCAACGGATATGTTGACACCAGGGGTTACCGGATCTGTGGTGTTCAAACTTCCCGATACACCCGGGATTTATCCCTATGTCTGTACTTTTCCCGGCCATTGGCGAATGATGCAGGGGGTAATTGTAGTAACGGCCCCTGGATCCTACATCTCCGAGGATAAGGAAGCTCTGAAAATCTCGGCCATGGGCGGTGGTGGTTCCCATGACTTCCTTAAATTTTTTGGTGTTGCCGATGGTGAAATCCTTAGTGAAGGCGGGAAGAACACGTTCATTTACACGGAAAATTCTATGGAATTGGGAACCTTGATTCCAACTACCGATGTGCTTTTATTAAGCAACAACAAACCTTTGGATAAAAATACCAGGAATACCATTATAAACCGTGTAAACGCAGGGGACATGAATATGCTTATCTACCACCCCAGTACCTGGTACAATTGGGAAGACTGGCCGGAATACAACAAAACCCTGGTTGGGGGAGGATCCAGATCCCACGAAGACCTGCAGGAATTTGAAGTAAGGGTAGTTAAGCCAGATCATCCCATAATGAAAGGCGTGCCTTCCAAATTCAGGATCGTGGACGAATTGTACCGATGGGAAAAGGACCCCGAAGCGGAAATAGAGGTTTTGGCAGTAAGTAGAGGCTTAAAATCTGGGGAAGAATATCCAACGGTCTGGATAGTAAAACATCCCAAGGCCAAGATTGTCGGTAACACCTTGGGTCACGATGAAAGGGCACATGGGCACAAAGCCTATCAGACCATTCTAAAAAATAGTGCGGACTGGGTTGCCAAGAAATAAAGAAAACAATAAAAAATATGAAAAAAGCAGGAATTTTATTAATGTTACTGTTCGTTGCCTTTTACGGAACAGCTCAAGATGGAAACTATATCTCCAAGAAAAAGAACGCCACAAAAATTGCGATTATGGGCGGTGGTGGTTCCCACGATTTCCTAAAATACTTCGGTATTGCCGATGGTAAAATACTTAGCAAAAAAGGAAAGAATACCGTAAATTATACCGAGGATAATAAAGAATTGGGAAAACTTATCGGTGATACGGATGTTCTTATGCTGACCAATAATAAACCCTTGGATGCAAACGTTAAAAGCGCGATTTTTAAAAAGGTAAATGCAGGAAATTTAAATCTTTTGATTTATCACCCCAGTACTTGGTACAATTGGAAGGATTGGCCGGAATACAACCAGGAGTTGGTTGGTGGTGGCTCCAGATCACATGAAGAACTCCAAGAATTTGAGGTGAGTGTAATTAAACCAGATCATCCTATAATGAAAGGAGTGCCATCCAAGTTTAGAATTGTGGATGAGTTATATCGCTGGGAAAAAGATCCCAATGCAGAAATAGAGATATTGGCAGTAAGCAGAGGGTTAAAATCAGGTGAAGAGTATCCCACGGTTTGGATCGTTAAACATCCCAAAGCAAAAATTATTGGCAATACTCTGGGCCATGACGAAAGGGCACATGACCATGTAGCATACAAAACTATATTAAAGAATAGTTTGGAGTGGGTAGATTAAAACATAAAATGCAATGGTCCCGGTTCATCGTCGGGACCTTTTTTTAATATGATTATTTGAACGAGCTAAACAAATTAAACAAAAACATCACAACAAATGAAATCTTTCCTTATTACAGGTTTACTCTTATTTGGCCTCGTTATAAATGCTCAGATACCCGTGGTATTGCCGGTAAATCCCTATGAAAACGGTACTAAAATAGCTGTGAATAAAAGTGATCTTATAGTCACTTGGCTATTGGACAATGGGAATAATTGTCAATTGGTTATCAACCTGAACAAAGAAGAGCCCTTATTTCGCACTATTGCCATGGGCAAGAATAATCAATTTAAGGCCATATCTTCAAATGTGGATCCTGTTTTTCTTTTAAATAGCGGAAGTCGTTCTTTGAAACCGGAAAATGGATGGACGATCTTTTTTGATAAAGTACCTAGCCGCCCTTATACTTCCAATGTTTTAAATATCAACAAAAGGGAGGCAATAATTACTAAAAATGGAAATAGAACTATTATAAGCATTGGGGATATAAGCGCTCCAAATTTTCAAGGTTCTTTAGAAATAACTATCTATAACGGAATTCCTCTTTTCAATATTGCGGCCGTAATTTCAACGCAAAAAGATGCAACAGCAATCCTTTATGATTCAGGTCTTATTACGGATAAACCTTGGAAACAAATTTCATTTGCCAATTTAAAGGACAAATTTGTGCAAGCAGAATCCGTTATGGAAACCAGTACTAACATGGCCGTAAAATACCGCACCATTATTGGTCAGGGAGAAGGTGGTGCAATTGCTATTTTTCCTCCTCCACACCAATATTTCTATCCACTTGATGAGGCATTTAATTTAAGGTCCGTTTGGCACGGTACAAATTATAGGAATATGGTTTCCAAATACGGTTTGGGTATAAGACATGACCCTGAGGGTGATCACCGATATGTGCCCTGGTTCAATGCCCCTCCAGGAAGTGAACAGCGTCTAAATTTCTTTTGTCTTATTGGTGAAGGGCAAGCCGACCAATTATTGGATGATGTAAAAAAGTATACCCACAGCGATCAATATGTTCCTATAAAAGGACACAAAACAATGGCGAGCCATTTTCACAATGAATTTATTATGAACGTTGTGATGAAGGATAAAGCCATACCCTCAAAGCCTGAATTTGTGGATGTTTTTAAAAAAATGGGGGTTGATATCGTTCATTTGGGAGAGTTCCATTATACGGCACATCCCAAGGGACCAGATGGGATACGTTTAAAGGAATTGGATTCACTATTTGAGCTATGCGGGCGATTGTCCGATAAGGAATTCCTACTGTTGCCAGGTGAAGAACCCAACGAGTTTCTGGGCGGACATTGGATGGCCCTATTTCCAAAACCTGTCTATTGGATAATGACCAATAAAGAGAATAAACCATTTATGTCCTCCCATACCCAGTATGGAAAGGTCTATAGGTTAAAGGATAAGAATGATATGCTCCGATTACTGGAATTGGAAAAAGGTTTGGCGTGGACGGCCCATCCGCGGATTAAAGGGTCAACAGGTTATCCAGACGCCTACAAAGATGAAGAATTCTTTAAATCGGACCATTTTTTAGGAGGTGCATGGAAACCCATGCCAGCCGATCTCTCCCTACCTAAATTGGGGAACAGGGTTCTTGATCTATTGGATGATATGAACAACTGGGGGAACAAAAAGAAAATTATTGCGGAGGCCGATCTTTTTACGGTGACTTTGGAAAATGAGATGTATGCCCATATGAACATCAATTATTTAAAGTTGGACTCACTTCCCAAATTTAAGGATGGTTGGGAGCCAGTTCTTAATGCCATGACAACAGGGGAGTTCTTTTCGACCACTGGCGAAGTTTTGATTCCTCATTTTAGTATGAACGGCAAAAAATCAGGAGAAACTTTAAAGTTGAATGCTGAGGGTGAAGCTAAAGTCCGTATTCAGATAGATTGGACATTCCCCTTGAATTATATGGAAATAGTATCAGGTGATGGTACCACCGTATTTCGGGAAAAGGTTGATTTGAGCAAGACAGGGGCTTTTGGTTCCGAGGAATTTGAACATTCCCTAAACCTCCAAAATAGAAAATGGGCTAGGGTAGAGGTCTGGGATATAGCTGCCAATGGTGCTTTTACACAGACCATTTATCTTTCCAAATAACATAAGCTTATGCGTATAAAATTGGTTAGGATTTAATTGTCCAATACGTAATTATGCGCTGCGAGTCTATCCCTTATCTGTTTCGTGTATTAAGATTATTGATAAAGAACTCCCCCTATAGCGTAACCTTCATCCTGTCCGTTGGCAATGGCAGGCATATAATGGATACCACCATAAAACCTGCTAATTGCTGCTTCTTCGGCAGCCTGTTTAAACGAAGTAAAATTGCGGGTAGGTAATCCAAATTCTTCTTCCGTAGAATCGGCAAAGGCAAAATTATCTCCGAACAACTTGGTCAACATTATGGCCGCACTGGAGGATACAACGCTGTGACCACTGGTATATTCTGGAAATTGTGGGGTTTGTAATACCGGTAACCAATTTGGGTCAATGTAAATATTAATGTAGGTTTCCGGACGTATCACGGCACTCCTGTATTTTTCATCCCAGCTACTGATAAAGGCATCGGCCAAATTTACAGCTAGACAGGCATAGGCTTCAGCGGATCTGACGACTGAAGCATTGACTTGTTTGTATATTAAGGAAGTGATGTTCATCCAATGGCCATTGGGGGATATTTTCTTTGTAGCGCACATTCCATGCCCCTTACATTCATTTTAAACGGCTTATAATCCCAAAATTTTGCTATCTAAATCTTCTCTTCTGTGTTTTTGCGAACTTGATTATACACTGCAATAACATCCTTATAGAAAACACTACTGCTATCTACGGAAAATGGTAGTGGCGCTATCGGCGACTTAAACCGAGCGGCGGAATCGATCAAGAAAGTACGGAGCTTGTTCCAATTAGGTTCTATAGCTTTAATATAAGCAGGAGGGGGTAGGTTTCAATGAGGCAGAATTATTTCTCACACTATATTGGGGCAATGATTTGGTTTCCTTGTATTTATCTTCAGCAGCCCACTTAAGAATATGTTCAGCGACCTTCTGCCCATAATTTATAGGGTTATCATAAACCACATCAGGAATTCCAAAATCCTTAAAACTTGGAGAATGGCCCTTTCAAAATCATCTATCTTGTCTTTTGAAATAATGAATGCATTTCCTGACGTTAGAATGGCATGAACGGCTGCCAAGGTATAGCTATAATCTTTTTTCTTGTCGTACTCTGGGACAGGCTTTAATCCCTTCAACTGACCCGCCAAACTGTAATAATCTTTCTGGTCTTGAATTTAGGTTTCGTATGCCGCCACCGAAACATAGGCGTAGTTACTGCTGGTGACTGGGGGAGAATATATCATAGACCATCACGTCTGTAACCTGTTTTTTAAGCCTTATGGATAAAATCAGCATGCTCTGTTTTTGATTTCCAGTTCTGCGACCATGTTGTATTTATAGCACTAATAATAATTATTCCGAACAAAAAGAACCACTTCATAATACTTCTCTTTTATTTCCTTGAATTTGGCAATCGTAGCCTGAAATGCCAGAAGGTAAAGGTCATTAATATCTCTGCTTTGCAAGTATCTTATGCAATAGGCTTAAGAAGCTGTTTATCCTTTTGCGAAGTCAATTATATTTTTCATAGCTCTTGGTACCTCTTTATAAATGTCAAGAAACTGATAGTCAACGGCCGACTTGCCTTTAGCATGAACCATTTAATAATGAGTTACGGAGAAGTACTAGGTGGAAAAAACCTAAGCTCTTTCCTCTCCCTAACCACATCCATTTTTATCCGATAAATTGTTCCACAGTCTTCAGGTTGCACTTGGAACGATTAAATATTCCAAAGAATAAATAATAAATGGATTGCTCCAGTCACGATATATAGATATATGCAAATATGTCAATATAAATATATGGGTATATGTATATAGGTACATCGGGTTTGTGCAATCGGAAGTTATTTACGGATCAAGAACAAAACTTGGGTCTGAAGTGAATAATTTATTTCTTTGCACTTTAAATTTAAGGGATGGACAAAGGAACCGATTTATCGTTATTGAGCTTATTTTTACCAGAGGGATTACTCGACTTTTTTGATATCGTCGGCTTTGAACAAAAACCGATAAAGAATCCCTTGTACGACAATCGGTTGACTGTATTTTTAGAGGAGAAAAAGCAGATACCGGAGCGTTACAAAGAGCACACCTTTAAGGCCAGTGGCTTTATGGAGCCCAGGGTCATCGATGATTATCCGATCCGCAGCAATCTGGTCAGCTTGAGCCTCAAGCGCAGGCGCTGGGATGTCCTGGTGGATGGAAAGTGGACCAAGACCAGCCGTGATTGGGATGATTTTATTGCACAGGGGACCCGCATGTCAAAGGAGTTCGCTGCTTTTTTAAAAGAGATCAACGGATAATACGGCCCTGAGCGGCCAACAACTGGGGTCTCTCTTCGGGGTAAATGGCAAGAAACTCCAGCGACAGTACAGGGATTATCTGAGCGAGTTCAAGGACTGGGAGCAAAAGGGACATGCCAAACAATGGCTCGTCTTTCCCGAAAATATGGGACCTTACCTGTCCATTGACGAAACGGCACTCTCCAAAGGGGAGCTCTACACCATAATCACCAACAAAAAGGCCAAGGGAAAAAAAGGGTCCATAGTGGCCATATTCTCCGGCACCAAGGTGGAACCTATCATAGAACAACTAATGAAGATACCCACCAAGAAAAGGGCCAGGGTCAAGGAAATCACCCTGGATATGGCAAACTCCATGAAGACCATCGCCAAAAAATGCTTCCCCAAAGCCGTACAGGTCACCGACAGGTTCCACGTACAGAAACTGGCACTGGAGGCCCTTCAGGACATCCGGATCAAGCATAGATGGGACGCAATAGACCTGGAGAACGAACAGATAAAACGGGCAAAAGAAAAGAACAGGGCCTTCGTCCCAAAAGAATTCAGCAATGGGGACACCAGAAAACAACTCTTGGCCAGAAGTAGGTACCTCCTTTATAAATCACCCAACAATTGGACCCCGAACCAATCTGAAAGAAGTAAAATATTGTTCTCGGAATATCCGGATATAAAGCTCGCATTCGACCTGGTCCAAGGGCTTAGGCACATATTCAATACGGCAACGACCATAGAGGTAGCGTACACAAAACTGGCCCATTGGTACAAGGACGTGGAAAATACAGGGTTCCGGGCATTCAAAACGATTGCCAATACCATAGCCCTCAACTACAGGTCTATCCTAAACTATTTTATAAATAGAAGTACTAATGCATCCGCTGAATCCTTCAACGCTAAAATAAAGGCATTCAGGGTGCAATTCAGAGGCGTTAGAAATACAGAATTCTTCCTGTTTAGGGATCAATCCCAAAAGTTGTGTGTGAATTGAAAATAGAATAAGATCTTTGCGGAAAAACGATCGTATTGGAATTATCATTGGACCTATTAAAGTTTATACTGCCAGAAGTATTAACGACCCATTTTGACCTAGTCTCCCATAATATGCAAGAGGGTGCGCTTCATTTATATTTTGAAGAAAAAAAAGATACCCCGAAAGAGGAAAAACATCGCACTTTAATAGCCCATGGTTTTCACAAAGAGATCGTCGTCCAGGATTTTCCGTTAAGGGGAAAGTCAGTTTATCTCCACATTAAGCGCCGCCGTTGGCTGGACAAGGCCACTGGCCAAGCCGTGCAAAGAGATTGGGATCTAGTGGCACAGGGGACTCGTATGACCGTTGAGTTCGCTGCTTTTTTAAAAGTACTTGGTCAGTACCAAAGCTAATGACTGCCATACCATTGGCGGATTTTATGGGGTCAACGGCAAAAAACTACAGCGACAGTTTCGGGATTATTTAAGCGAGTTCAAACAATGGGAGGAGAGACCATATGCCAAGGAGTGGCTCATATTCCCAGAGAATATAGGACCTTATCTGTCCATTGACGAAACGGCACTCTCCAAGGGGGAACTCTACACCATAATTACCAACAAAAAGGCCAAGGGCAAAAAAGGTTCCATAGTGGCCATATTCGCCGGCACCAAGGTGGGACCGATCATTGAGCAGCTGCTAAAGATATCGGCCAAAAAAAGGGCCAAGGTCAAGGAAATTACCCTGGATAAGGCCAACTCCATGAAGACCATCGCCAAACAATGCTTCCCAAAAGCAATCCAGGTAACGGACAGGTTCCATGTACAGAAGCTGGCACTGGAGGCCCTTCAGGACATCCGCATCAAACATAGGTGGGACGCCATAGACCGGGAGAACCAACAGATAAAGCAGGCAAGGGCAAAGAACGGGACATTCGTCCCAAAAGAATTTAGCAATGGGGACACTAGAAAACAGCTCTTGGCCAGAAGTAGGTATCTCCTTTACAAATCGCCCAACAATTGGACACAAAACCAATCCGAAAGGAGCAAAATATTGTTCGCCCAATATCCGGATATAAAGGTGGCCTTCGACCTGGTACAGGGGCTCAGGAACATATTCAATACGGCAACTTCTATACAAACAGC
>NZ_JALKBB010000046.1:0-23993 GCF_023016025.1 Arenibacter sp. S6351L
AAGACCGTTTCGGGGAAGAATTCTTCCCCGAAACGACCAATATTAAAGAAAAATTGTTGAATTTAGAGATGTCCTAAAAAGGGTAAGGCTACACCTACAAAAAGCACTTGTACGTCATTCTAATTATAGCCTTCCCAAAAAAATATAACTATTTTTAGTTGTATCGAGCAAAAATAATATGAAAGAGAATATACTGATCAAAAATGGAGTTTGGAAATCAACTGGAGATAATTTATTCTGGATTAATGTTGTTCAAAATAAGGTCTTTTGGTTGGGCATGAACAACCGGACCACAGAAAATGAGTTAGGTGAAAATTGGTGTCATGTTGGAAATGGAACAATTATTGACAATCAGATTATTTTAGATTGGTCTGATATTTCCGTTGGAAAAGGTAATTTAAATGGGAGAATAGTTATTGAAATGATAAGTAATAATAAAATGAAAGTCATTGAGGATTCCGGAAACTTTGGTATGTCAATCTGGAATTGGGAAACAGATCAATTGAATTTTAGTCAAATCCCAAAGTAAGAGGCAAAACATTTTTTAGCCTTACCCAAAGAGTCAAGGGTTGGTTAAACACGGTGAAAGCATTTGTGGTACAAAAATCAGGTAACAACGTTTCGTTGGCAGACCATATTGCAGATAATTTAAAATGAAAAGCCAATACAAATTCTATAACCCGACTGAATAAACTTGTGCTCACTTCTTCTTAAGAGCCTTCTAGGTTATTATTGCCTTCAATCCCGCTTAAATCACCCGGTTACTTTTTGGTTTACAATATAGTTACGTAAATTATCCGAAGATATAAGTCTCCTCCGCCCCCCTTTCAACAATATCGCAATCGTTTATATTTTTAGTCAAATCTAAGGGAGGATGAGACAGGCCCGTCCTAACGGCCGGGCAGGCTTGTGCCATTCACTAGTATTGCTGGCCCACTAGCAATTAAACAGTTCTGCCTTGGCCGGTCAAATACTGTGCACTTCCCACAACTTGGACTATATCCGGCAAAAATCCCGTAAGTCCATCTTTTTATTCCATGCGCTTGTGGTACGGCAATCACAGTTGGTCATTTTAACATTATTATTCTTACAAAATTTATAGGTGTAAACATCAAAATTTTTCACTTTCACAACATTTCTGTATAGGCAAAAGTAGAATGTCCTACTATTGCCCTGTTAAAAATTAAAGCAATATCAACCAAGATTACTTTTTCAATGAAAAAACAATTACCCACATTTACAGAACAAAGCAATAAGTTAATTTTACTTATTTTCTTCATGTTTGCCATACTCCACAGTAGTTCGGCTTTATCTCAAAACACCATTACCTTTGACGACCAAGGATTTATAGATAATCAAGAAATTGGCAATCCTTATACTATAAGTAACAATGGTGAGATATTTAGGTTTACAATTTCTGGAGGTGCAACGACCAGTCATAGATATCGAACTGCAGATTCTTGGGGATGCAACAATACTGGTTTTGGAGACCTCACTGCGGGGACTAATTCGGCAACAACTTGGACCATAGAAACTGTCAGTGGCAGCGAGATCGATTTAGGCACAATCAAATTCAACAACCTTTTTAATTGCTTTAGTTTTACTTATAGTCTATTAATTGAAGGATTTAAAAATAATGTGTCAACAGGTACCCAAAATTTTTCAGTAACAGATATGAATTCGATTTTTACCTCCAGCGCAAATTTTGACGATGTTGATAAAATAATAATTACTGGAACAGATATTGCGAATCTCGGTATGGATGATATCGAATGGCAGGGAGCAGCTAGTAGTAGCACCCCTCCAACACTAACCACCACAGCCGCCTCGGGCGTTACCGCTACTACAGCAACCTTAGGTGGAAACATAACCGACAACGGCGGAGCTGCCGTAAACGAGCGTGGTATTGTATACAACACTACTGGCACGCCCACAATCTCTGATACCAAAGTACAAATCGGTAATGGAACAGGAACGTTTTCTAACCAAATTACTGGTCTAACGGCTGCAACTGAATATTTTGTACGGGCTTATGCTAGTAATAGCGAGGGGACGGCTTATGGTAACGAAACATCCTTTACAACATCTTCACCAGCTGTGGCCTTAAGTACAAATCCTACTTTGGATTTTGAAGCTCCAAATGCAACCAATTTAGGCCCAGAGGTTACCGATGGAGAAGCCAATACTCCTAATATCTCGGAGGTGGATATTCAAATTTTTGAAGCTAATTCTTCAGGAGTGGCAACTGGAAACGATTTAGCTTATTATGATAATCCCCTAAATGGAGGTGTTGTTGACAATGCAGGAAACGGATCCCCCATAATTGTGATAGAGGAACAAAATGGAAATGAGTTTGATTTTAGAGGTATTGAACTCACTGAATACTTAGGAGGAGGATATGTTATCAAAATTGAAGGTAAAAGAAATGGGGTAAGTACAGGTTCAATTACCACAAGTGTTGGTGGGGATTTTATTGAATTGTTAGACACCAACGACCTCACCAGGTCTATTTTCCAAAATGTCGATCGTATAGAAATTACCGATAATGCGGGGAGTGATATTTATATTTTTGTAGATAAAATCACCTTGGGCACCCCTGTAAACAATGTCGCCCCAACGTTAACCACTACCGCCGCATTAAGTATCACGGACACCTCAGCCACCCTGGGCGGCAATGTAACAGCCGATGGAGGGGCAACAGTGTCCGCCCGAGGCTTTGTTTACTCCAGTTCAGATAACACTCCAACCCTGGGTGAGGGTGGGGTAACGAATGTTCTTGACGGAAGTGGCACAGGTGTTTTTAACGAAAGTATTTCAGGATTAAGTGCATCCAACACCTATTACTATCAGGCCTATGCTACCAATAGTGAAGGGACCTCTTATGGTGGAGTGGAGAGTTTTGCAACGAGTGCTCCCAATACACCTCCATCAATTAGCGTAAACAACGGATTGACCCTCAATGAAGGGACGACCGAGCTCATTGACTCTGGAAAATTGAACGCCACGGATGCTGAAACAGGCAGTGGTTCTGACATTACTTTTACCATTACTTCGGCAGTTTCATACGGTGTTTTGTTTATAGATTCCAATCCCAGCAACGTATTTGAGGCCGGTGATATAGAATTGGTAGTCAATGCCACTTTTACTTTGGATGACATCAATAATGACAGGATCAGATATACGAATAATGTTGCTGATCAGAACGCGGATAGCTTTGAATTCAAGGTAAGCGATCCCAATGGTGGTGAATTGACCAACCAGACCTTTACAATTACCATCAATCTAATTGAAGTGGCTACCATAACCACTACAACTGCCTCGGGCGTTACCGCTACTACAGCAAGCTTAGGTGGAAACATAACCGACAATGGCGGTGCTGCCGTAAACGAGCGCGGTATTGTCTATAACACCTCCGGTACACCCAATGTAAATGATGATACCAAAGTACAAATTGGTTCCGGGGACGGAAGCTTTTCGGATGAAATCACCGGGCTTATTGCAGGTACCGAATATTTTGTCCGAGCTTATGCCATCAATAGCGATGGTACGAGTTATGGTGGAGTCGAAAGTTTTACGACATCAAACCCTCAATTAGAAAATTTTTCCTGGTCGGCAGATAACTTAAGTGCAGGAGCTACAGGTGTCACTTATACATTTGAATATACTACTGTTACGGACTTAGGAGGGAGTGATGCTATTTTATATGCTTTAAATACTGCAAATGGCTGGAATACTAATAGTGTAACTGTGGGAGACATTACCGTTTTAGTAAATGGAAATTCGAGAACTGTTGCAGGAATATTTTCTGTTGGGGGCAGCGGAGCATTTATTACTCTAGACAATCCAATAGTGGCTAGTGGATCTGAGATTGTAGTAACCATAGCAAATGTGACTAACAACGGAAATCCAGGAACCTATAATTGGAATTGGATTCATACAGCTACTGGTGGGGGTAATGAAATAGACCCCGCAGTAAGCCCTGATCCTATTGTTTTGTATACTAATACTGCCCCAACGGTTACCACTTCTACCGCTTCAGGCGTTACCATTACCACAGCAACCCTTGGCGGAGAGGTCACCGATAATGGAGGCGCAACCGTCACCGAACGAGGCATTGTCCATAATACCACTGGTACCCCCAATGTAGATGACGATACCAAAGTACAAATTGGTTCCGGGGACGGAAGCTTTTCGGATGAAATCACCGGGCTTAGCGCAGGTACCGAATATTTTGTCCGAGCCTATGCCATCAATAGCGAAGGTACGGCTTATGGTAGTGAAGAGAGTTTTACCACTTCATTAAATCCGAGCTTAACATTATCCTCCAACGCAACGGACAATACCATTAGTTCAGGTGCTTCCGTTACGTTTACCGCAATACCGTCCGGAACCGCTGCCACAAATTATTTGTGGAAGAAAAATGGAATTGTGGTTCCCGGAGAGACCAACGCTACCTATACTACCTCAGATTTGGAAAATGGCGATATTATCGAGGTGCAATTGTCCGCTGATTCGGGAACTATCGTCAATTCAAATTTGGTTTTAAATTTGGATGCCGGAGACCGGTCCAGTTATCCCGGTTCCGGAATGGCATGGACGGATATTAGCTCCAATAACAATGACGCCACCTTGCCTTCCAACTTGGCTACTTCCTATTCCACTATTGTAGGGGCCGGTAGTTTTAATTTTCAGGGAAACAGCAGTACAACGATTCAAAGTAGTGCAGTGAACAATTGGGACATTACGTCTACCAATGCGCTATCGGTAGAAACTTGGGTAAAACGCATAAACGGCGGTCATCAATTTTGGTTCTCGACACCCAACCTGAATTATCGTTTGGGCGTGGACCCCTCTGGAAATTTATTTTGGGATATGGGGCAATATGTAGACAGAAATTCGGGAATATTGGTTTCTGAAGGAGTCTGGCACCACATTGTTTATACGGCAGGGATAGAAACAGGAAACATCACCACTAGGGTTTATGTAGATGGAGTAGAGGTAGCAGACCAAAACGAAGGTATAGCTACGCTTTCTTCCATCACAAATTATTTGATCGGAGACGGACAAACACCGGGACAGCATCCCTTGATTGGAGACATGGGATTGATAAGGGTATATAATAAAGCCTTATCGGCATTGGAGGTTGCCCAAAACTTTAACGCAGAGGTAGATCGGTTTACCACGGATGTATTAAGTTCAAATTCAATAACGATGACGGTAAATGTTCCTCCAACCGTTACCACTACAACAGCTTCCAATGTTACATTCGCTACGGCAAGCCTAGGTGGGGAGGTAACCGACAACGGAGGGCTAACGGTTACTGAACGCGGTATCGTTTATAACATTACAGGCACACCCAATGTGGATGATGATCCCAAAATAATAATCGGTAATGGGGACGGTAGCTTCTCCGATGAAATAACAGGACTTGATTCCGGAACCGAATACTTTGCCCGGGCCTATGCCATCAATGTTGGAGGGACGGGCTACGGAAATGAAGTTTCTTTTACGACTACGGCCAACGATTCGCCCGTAGGATCAGTGGTGGCGGACCAGTCCGAATGTATCAACGGGTCGGTCACAGAACTTGCCTTAACGATTACTGATACCTTTCCGGGGGACAATACCTTTATGGTTACCGCGGCTTCTTCAAATACAGCTGTAGTCGCCAATGCGGACATTATCGTTACCGGAAACGGCAATACCCGTACGTTTACCATATCACCGGTACAGGGTGCGGCGGGAACAAGCACCATTACGGTTAACATTGAGGATAGTTTGGGTGAAATAGGCACGCAGAACTTTAACGTGACCTTTAACGACCTTATTCCTCCCACATTGACCGCCGTTCAAAACATAGAGGAAGAGCTGGACGCCAATTGCAATTTTGTTGTCCCGGACTATACAGGTTTAACTACAGTTGCGGACAATTGTGGCACAACAACGATTACCCAATCGCCAATTGCGGGTACCGTAATTAGCGGACACGGCACATTGCAGACCATTACTCTAACTGCGGACGATGGCAACGGGAATACTGATAGTACCGCTTTTGAGGTTACCTTGGCGGACGTAACGGCTCCGACAGTAGTGGTACAGGATATTGAAATGCCATTGAATGAAACAGGTTCCATCAGCATAACAGCGGAAGCGTTTATAGTTGATAGTGATGACAGTTGCAGTGCCGTGAGCATAAGTATTGACCGTACGGATTTTGACTGTGCCGATTTGGGGGATTACCCCATTACGATAACGGCAACGGATTCCAATGGAAATACTACAACAGAAACAGTGATCCTTACCTTGACCGGAGAGGATACGGATGGGGATTCAATAGCTGATTCTTGTGATAACGATAAGGACAACGACGGTATTCCGGATGCGGAAGATGCCTTCCCCTTGGATGCCACCGAAGATACCGACACGGATGGCGATGGTATTGGCAATAATTCTGATACCGATGATGACAACGACGGGGATTCGGATGTAGATGAGCTGGCAAACAATACAGATCCGTTGGACGATACCAGCTTTATTGTTCCAGGGGAAGAAGAGACACCGGTGACACCAACCTTGGTACCTGCCCAGGCCTTTACACCCAATGGGGACGGAATCAATGATTACTGGATGATACCCGGAATAGAAAACTATCCCAATGCTTTGGTCAAGGTTTACAACCGATGGGGACACGAGGTTTTCGCCAGCAAGGGATATAATAACGATTGGAACGCCACCTATAAGTCCAGGAGTAACAGCTTGCCTTCTGGATCCTACATGTACGTCATTGATCTGGCCAATGGCTCGGCACCTATTCAGGGATGGTTGTTCATCAATTACTAAGCCAATCGTTTAACAAAAAAATCAATACAAAAATGAAATTCAAAATAGTATATCTTATCCTAACAGCATTAATGGTATCGGGTATTTCCAATGCCCAACAGGATCCCAACTTTACCTTTTACAGGTACAATATGAATCTGGTGAACCCCGCCTTTGCAGGGGCCAACGATGGGACCGATATCGGGGTCGGCATTAGGAGCCAATGGGCCGGGATAGAAGGAAGCCCGGAGACACAGACCGTTTTCTTCGGAACACCTGTAGGGAAAAACTTGGGCCTTGGGGTTTCCATCATTAATGACAGGACCTTCATTGAGAACCAAACTTCCATGGCCCTAGATTTCTCCTACCACTTGCAACTTGGCGGAGATACCCACCTCTTTCTTGGGGTAAAGGCAGGCTTAAACTCCTATAAGGCGAACACGGACGGACTGGTTACCTATGGCATACAATCCGACCCGAGCCTAATGGGAATCGACGGTGGGTTTACGCCCAACATAGGTGCTGGCGCCTACCTAAAAGGCAAGTCCTTCTTCGCCTCCCTGTCCGTTCCAAGGATCCTTAGTCCGGATCGCTTGGACGATGCTAACGGGATAGCCAAACAGGGAGAGGATAAAATACACCTATATGCAGCGGCAGGTTACGATATACCCCTGAACGCCAATATTGTTTTCAGGCCTTCCCTAATGGTGAGATATGTGGAGGCATCCCCCATATCGGTCGATTTTACGGCCGCATTCGCGATGGGGGACCGGTTTGAACTAGGAGCAGCATACCGTTTGGACGAAGGATTTGGCGGGTTCTTTATCTTTAAGGCAAGCAAAGGGCTCCACCTGGGTTATGCCTATGAGGCCGCTCCGCATAATACGATTGCAAGCATGAACAATGGAACCCATGAGGTAATGCTCAATGTAAAACTGTAATACATAATATTAATCTACTAGCGGAGATTTTTTAAGAGAACTCGTCTTGGATGTGACAATTTAAGACGAGTTCGATATTTCTCCAAGACATGAAGGAGCCAAATGGGATAGTGTAAGTAAAATTTATTAGCCTCTAATTACAATAACTAGATTTACTAAATTAGACCTATAAAGGAAATATAGTGAACATCTAAATCCATTAGTCGTAGCCAATTTAAAAATATGGGGAAGAAATTAGATTTTATTACCACCGATCTACAAGAATTCATTGCAAATCAAAAACTATTCTTTGTAGGAACAGCTGCTAATGATGGGAGAGTTAATGTTTCTCCAAAAGGTACCGACTCATTTAGAGTTATTAGTAAGAACAAAATTGTTTGGTTGAACTTAACAGGAAGTGGAAATGAAACCGCTGCGCATTTATTAAAGAATAATAGAATGACTATTATGTTCTGTGCTTTTGAAGGGAAACCTTTGATTTTAAGACTGTACGGAGAAGCAAAAATCTACCATAAAAGAGATAGTGATTTTCACCAATATTACAATTTGTTCCCTGAGAATGTAGGTGCTCGGCAAATTATCGAAATGGAAGTGGACTTGGTTCAAACTTCTTGTGGCTTTGCGGTGCCCTTTATGGATTTCAAAGAAGAACGCACAACTTTAAATTCATGGGCGGTAAAACAAGGGGAGGAAAAAATTGAAGAATATTGGAAAAACAAAAACAACCTGAGTATTGATGGATTTGAAACGAATATCTTAGATGATTAAAAACTCCACTTATACCAATTGAAAATCAATATTAATCTAATTTCAACTGTTCATACCGAGAAAGGCAATTGCACTTCTAAAAACCTATTTGAAATACTCAATAAACTTAAACCCGATGCAATTTTTTGCGAAGCTTCAACAAAAATGTACCAAGAATTCAAAATAGGATTAAATCAGTCTTCACTTGAGTTAAATGCAATTATGAAATTATGTGAATTTCATTCATTCTATTTGGTTCCTGTTGATACTTATCCACCACTAAGTGCTAACATAAGAAGTCAAATTGAAGAAATAAAAAAATCATTGAAAAAGGACGAAATATTCACAAATGCCTGGAATAAACACGAAGAACATACAAGCTTGTTAGGCTTTAAATATTTGAACAGCGACGAAAACAACAAACTACTTGATAAAATATTTAAAAGAATAAACTATTTAATACCTCGATTAGGAAATTTGGATAATAAAATCGCTTACAAAAAGTGGTTGAATTTCCATGACAGCCGTGAAAATACAATGCTAGAAAACATTAACTCCTATATTGAAAATAATGAATTTGAAAACGCAGTCTTACTTTGTGGATCAGCTCACCGCAAGTCAATTACAAATAAAATCAATGAGAACAAAAATACTCTACTAAAATGGAACTTTGAATTACCAAAATAATAAAATTACGGTTTCCCGTAACCAACTTCTCAAGGAATTGTTTTTCTTTAGTTCCATGAAATTATGCAAACGAACGATAGCCAGACCCCACAAAATAGGGTAGGGATCAGCAGAGCTATAAGCCATTAAATTAATAATCAGGCCAACAAAAAAGATTTGTTAAATTAGATCTATAATAGGAATATAAGCACTATTTGCTATATTCAATTGTTGGGCGTAATTAAAAAACACTATGGATATTAACATTAGTATCAGTGATGATGAATTAACAGGAGATGATAAGTTGGTAATTCGAGAATGTCTTCATTTATCTGAAGAAGATAATCTTGAAGAACATCTTTCAAAACTAGCTAAAGCCTCTTTTATAGAATATATAAAGATGTTCAAGGAAAAAGGTCTTCCAACAAGAGCAGACGAAGTACAACAAGAACGTTTATTCTTTTTATTAAACCACTACTTTATGAACAGAGTTCCATTTGAACACGAAATTTCTAGTATTTTTCAAATTACTCAATCACAAAGCAGAACATTACTAAGAAACACTAATTCAAGGTTTAGGACTAAAATAGCTCTTTTCATTAGAAATACAATTAAATCTGTTATTCGAACTGCTATTATTAATCAAGATAGTGGAAAGTATGAAATGGAAATTACATCTGGAGTAATTAAAGATGAAATTAACACATATTTATCACAAAGAAATGCACAGCTATTTCCTTTAACAAAAAAAAGAGGATATTTAGCAATATATGAGTGTCCCGAAGACACGTACGATTTTTTGAGAGAACAATTTGAAATCGATGTCGCTGATGATTGACCATTTAACCGCATTCAGTATTTTACTTGTTTTCCAAGGACTGCTTTTTTCACATATTGGAAAAATTGTGAATGAATTTTTAAAACAACCACGTCCACCTGAAGTACAGTCAAAAAAATTTAAAGATTGGAAAAAAGATAAAACTTTTTTAATGAGCAAATCTATACTATCAACTATATTTTGTTTTCTAATTTGGTATTTATCTGTTCCTGAACTTTATAATATAATTACAACTTCAAATATTAACCTTTTTGAATTTGATGTTTTAAAAACTTCTTTTTCAATAATATCAATTTCCTTATTTAGTATAGTAATAATAATGATATCTTGGATTTACAAAACAATAAAAAAATAACTACGCCCAACAATGGTAACTGTTGCACAACCCTATAATTTTTAAAATATCGATGCTATAAGCGGCCTTTTAGGGCCGTTTTGTTTTTTAAACGAACGTGTTGCCACTCATTTTTATAGTGCCAAAAAGGAAGCAAATAGACTTGTGGAGTACATTTTCCATACAATTGTGCAGAACTATGCTTCCCGCTCCACTTTTTGTGCGTTTTCCCGTGAATTTCAGGTATTTTTTGATGTTGTAGGCAATGGCCGATAGCTGCATCGCCTTGTTGGCCTGTGCCAATTCCAATGGGTAAGACTACAAAGCTCGCTATTCTTTCTTCTTTGTCTTGGTTGATACTGCGGTTTAAAGTGCCATGCATTTCGAACCAATTGTGCCACTATGGACAATAGAAATTAGAAACATCCCAAATTACGGTTTCCCGCAACTTATTTTTTAAATATTTCCTTTTCTTTATGAGAAAAATTGGGTAAGTCAATTTATGTCTGGGCTAGAAAAAATAGGATAGTGTAAGTAAGGTCTATAAGCCCCTAAAAAATAACCAGCCCAATAAAAAGATTTACTAAATTAGGCATATAAAAGATATATAGTCGATGACTATATCCAATTGTTGCAGTTGAATATGACTAAATTAGTTAACCATATGAAAAATTTATTTTTTTTATTGTTTTTTTTGACTTTTCAATTATTTAGTCAAAATAACCCCGAATTCTTTGACATGCCAACTGCTCAAAAGGTTTTAAACCAAATAAAAGGCAAAGATAAAGCGGACACCTACATTCAACAGTGTGCTACATTATCACGTTTGTCTAGAATCGCATTATATCGAATGAGTGATTTTGAAGAGCTAGAAGACAATGTTCTTATGGCAGCAAAAAAGAAACAGAATGAAGAATATATTACTTTTTACAAAGAGGTCCGTCAAAGATATAGTAACGAAATTAAATCTTTAGAGCTAGATAAAAATGCTAAAGATTGGGATGCAACGATAGGCAATTTTTCAAATAATGAAGAATTTCAAAAAAATATTATAAACACTTTATTTAACGAAAGAGCTAAAAACCAATACAACAATGTATTTTCTCGAAGAGAACAACACAACAAAAAATTAAAAGATGCCTATGAAGAGAAACAAAAAGAAAAGTCAAATGCTACTTTTAATAACATTTTGGCACATGGTTTCTTTTGGATAGTAATGTTTTCATTTTTAATTTTTGGAGCTATATTAACAATTCGCGGTTATAATTGGAGAAAAAGATTATTAAAATATGAATTTGAAAATACAACATCTGGTGGAGTTGTAGGGTTTGATGATTTTGGAAAAGCACAAAAACACAGTTCTAACAAAACCTTTTCAGGAATCTTAATTTTTATTGGTGTAGTTATTTTTATGATTGCATTACTTTTAATTAACATTACAATTGTTAATAATAAACTGTTCTAAATTAAATAAATACACAATGAAAAGAACAATTTCAAACCTAGCCTGTTGCATGATAATTTCTATGTCATTTGCGCAAACTACTTATATTTTTGATGAAGTTGGTGAAATCAGTCCAAATCCATTTGTCACTGAAGTCAATGGTACAAGTATGGAACTTTATAACAACACCTTAAAATGGATTAAACTTAATTATAATTACCCTGATGAAGTTATAGCCAGCAAAATTGAAGGAGAGTTTATTCGAATTTCTGGTACAGAGGAGGTGAAAGGAACAGATGATATGGTTTATACAATTGAGATTGACTTCAAAGACAATAAGTACAGAACTACTTTAACAAAAACTAATCATGCTGATGAAGAAAATGGGAAAACTATTGTAAATTCAATCGAATTATTGACTCCAGACCCTAAATATGGGAAATCGCAGAAAATAATTGACCTTCACAAAGAGATTTATCAGCCATGGCTTAATGAAACATTGAATATTTTGAATAGATTCAACCTTTCACTATATAATTATTTATCCGGAAAAACCGACAAAAATGATGGTTGGTAATATACTGGATGCAACACCGTATCCTATCCAAAGCACTATAGTTTTACATACTCAAATACCGCAAATATAATTAGCACTATGCCCTTTGCGGTTTCCCGCAATTTACTTTTCAAAGAATTGTTTTTCTTTAGTTCTAAAAATTTAACCAACGAATAGCGCCCAGACCCCACAAAATAGGGCCGGGGGCAGCAGAGCCATAAGCCAACTAATTAATAACTAGGCCAACTAAAAAGTTTTATTAAATTAGGTGATTAATTTAAAGATCGATTGGACTCTATTAAGCAGTTTTTGAATAAAGAAAATAATTTTACCGAAATCCCATAGGTAAGGGAATCAGAATGGAATGAATAAAAAAGACTTATCCGAATCGGACATTAAAGCCAAGTTTATCACACCTGCGATTCTAAATTCAGGTTGGGATGAGCAAACTCAACTGGGGCGTGAAATATTCTTCACTGACGGTCGAATTTATGTGAAAGGAAAACTTACCGCTAGAGGAAAAAGAAAGTTTGCCGACTACATCCTTTTTTACAAGCCTAATGTGCCAATCGCAGTTATTGAAGCAAAAGACAACAAACATTCGGTCAAAGGCGGAATACAACAGGCACTGGGATACGGAAATACTCTAGATATTCCTTTTGTGTTCAGTAGTAACGGAGACGGATTTTACTTTCACGACAAAACCGCCACAGACGGCGAAATTGAAAAAGAAATTTCCTTGGAGAAATTTCCAAGTCCGCAAGAATTATGGAGTAAATACAAAAGGTATAAGGGAATTGAATCTCCAGAAATTGAAGAAATAGTCTCACAAGACTATTTCCAAGATGGTTCAGGTCGTTCCCCGAGATATTACCAACAAAATGCCATTAATAGGACCATTGAGGCAGTTGCTAAGAAACAGCAGCGAATCATTTTGGTGATGGCCACTGGAACTGGCAAAACGTATACCGCTTTCCAAATCATTTACAGACTTTGGAAAAGTGGAGCAAAAAAAAGGATTTTGTTTTTAGCGGATCGTACAGCTTTAATTGACCAAACCGCACGAGGTGATTTCAGGCATTTTAAAGATGCTCTGACTATCATCAAAAAGAAAAAAATTGATACCGCTTACAATGTTTATTTAGCTCTTTACCAAGGACTCTCTGACAGCAACGGTGATGATGCTTACAAACAGTTCAGCCGCGAGTTTTTCGACCTGGTAATTATTGACGAGTGCCACAGAGGTAGCGCAAAAGAGGATAGTAAGTGGCGGGAAATATTGGAATACTTCAATACGGCAACCCATATTGGACTTACAGCAACACCAAAGGAAACAACTGAGGTTTCAAATACCGAATATTTTGGTGAACCCATTTATACCTACTCACTTAAGCAAGGAATTGATGATGGTTTCCTAGCTCCTTACAAAGTAGTTAAGGTAACATTGGATATTGATGCGGAAGGTTGGCGGCCACCAACGGGTTTTTTGGACAAGGATGGCTATCCCGTTGAAGATAGAATTTACAACCGAACAGATTTTGACAAAAACATTGTTGTCGAGGAACGCAGAAAAATTGTAGCCGCAAAAATTACAGAGTTTTTAAAAGGATACGACCGATTTGCAAAAACTATTATTTTCTGTATAGATATTGAACACGCAGAGGGCATGCGCACAGCTTTGGCCAATGCCAATGCTGATTTATTTGCTGAAAACAGCAAATACATCATGCAAATTACGGGCGACAATGAGGAAGGGAAACGGGAGTTGGACAACTTTATCAATCCAACGGAGACCTATCCCGTTATTGCCACTACTTCAAAGTTAATGACCACAGGTGTGGATGCCCAAACTTGTAAATTAATCGTGTTGGACAGCAATATAGGTTCAATGACCGAGTTTAAACAGATCATTGGTAGGGGCACAAGAATCAATGAGGAATATGGCAAGACCTATTTTACGATTATGGATTTCAGAAATGTCACCAACCTTTTTGCCGACCCTGATTTTGATGGGGATCCGGTAATGATAAAAGATGTTGGAGAGGATGAAGACCTTTCAGGAACCGAAGAAGAAACTACGGATACACCAATTATTGATGTCGACGGCGAGGAAGTAGATTTCCCTGAACCTCCTGAATATCCGGAAATTACCGGCGGCGGTGAAATTTTAGAGGAACCCAGAGCAAAAATAAGGGTAGATGGTGTGCAAGTAAAAATCGTAAACGAAAGAGTTCAGTATTTGGGTACAGATGGTAAGATTATTACGGAATCATTAAGGGATTACACCAAAAATAGCGTAACCAAGCAATACAAAACCTTGGATGAATTCTTAAACTCTTGGAACAATGCCGAGAAGAAAAAGGCGATTGTCAATGAACTGGAAGAGCAGGGTGTTTTCTTCGATGCCTTACAAGATGATGTCGGAGCGGCCTTTGACCCTTTCGATTTAATTTGTCATGTGGCGTTTGAATCAAAACCGCTCACAAGAAAAGAAAGAGCGGACAACGTAAAAAAGCGTAACTATTTCACCAAATATGGCGAGCAAGCTCAAAAGGTTTTGCAAAGTCTTTTGGATAAATATGCCCAAGACGGCTTAATAACCATTGAAAGTACTGAGGTTTTGAAACTTGACCCATTGAATAAATTGGGAACACCTATGGAACTTGTAAATGCCTTTGGGGGCAAACCACAATACATAAAAGCAATAAAAGAATTGGAAAAAGAACTGTATAAAACAGGAGCATAATGGACGGCAATTCTCAATTCCTCATTTATCAAACCGAAGACGGCCTGACCAAAATCCAGACCCGCTTAGAAAACGAAACAGTTTGGTTAACTATCGAGCAGATGGCGGAGCTTTTTCAAAAAGGAAAATCAACCGTTAATGAGCATATTCTTAATATTTACAAAGAAGGTGAACTGGATCAAGAGGCATCGATGAGAAAAATCGGGATTTCCGATTTTTCTACCAAACCTACCAATTTTTACAATCTGGACGTCATTATTTCAGTGGGTTACAGAGTAAAAAGCATTCAAGGGACCAAGTTCAGACAATGGGCAACAGCACGCTTGCGTGAATACATCGTAAAAGGTTTTACCATGAACGATGAGCTGCTCAAAGAAGCTGGCGGGGGTAATTACTTTGATGAATTACTGTCCCGTATCAGGGATATACGTTCGTCCGAGAAAGTCTTTTGGCGAAAGGTGTTGGATATTTATGCTACGAGTATCGACTATGACCCTAAAGCGGATCTATCTCAAACATTTTTCAAAACAGTACAAAACAAAATGCATTGGGCAGCTCACGGTCAAACGGCTGCAGAGGTGATTTACCAACGAATAGATGCTTCAAAGCCAAATCTTGGACTCACTAATTTCAAAGGTGAAAAACCAACAAAAAAAGAAACAGAGGTAGCCAAAAACTACTTGGATGAAAAAGAGTTGGATGTACTTAACCGAATGGTAACGGCATATTTGGAATTAGCAGAACTCCAAGCTCTGAATCGCAAGCCTATGTACATGAAAGATTGGGCTAGCAGACTGGATGATTTTTTAACCATGACAGGAAGTGAAATCTTAACCAATGCAGGAAAAGTAAGTCACAAAAAAGCACTGCAAAAAGCTCATGAAGAATATGAGAATTATAAAGAAAAGATGAAAAACGAGCTTTCTAAAGTTGAGAAAGACTTCATTAAACAAATAGATTCGACGAGTAAAAAATTAAAAGGTAAATAAATGGCAAACGTAGGCGCTGTTATAAGCAGTATCAGAAATATAATGAGACAGGATAGAGGTATCTCTGGTGATGCGCAACGATTAGAGCAACTCGGATGGATGTTGTTTCTGAAAATAATGGACGATAAGGACCAGGAACTGGAAATAACCAAAGACGATTATGTATCCGTAATCCCGGAGAAATTTCAATGGAGGAGTTGGGCAACTGATGCCGAAGGAATAACTGGTGATGAACTTTTGGAGTTTATTGATAGCAATGCACAGGACAACAAAGGTTTGTTTGCAACACTGCGAGAACTGACAAGCATTTCCAACCCAAAAAGAGCCGCCATTGTAAAAGAGGTTTTTGAAGGCTCCAACAACTACATGAAATCCGGGTATGAAATGCGCAAGGTCATTAATAAACTGAATGAAGTTGACTTTAACAATTCGGAGGACAAGCACATATTTGGTGACATTTATGAAAGTATTTTGGTAGAACTGCGCGATGCGGGTAACAAAGGCGAATACTATACGCCAAGAGCCGTAACCCAGCTTATGACCCAAATGATCGACCCTAAATTGGGCGAAAAGGTGTTGGACCCTGCTGCGGGCACCGGTGGTTTCTTAACTGCTGCCATTGACCATGTACGGGAAAAGTATGTGCATACCGTAGAGGACGAACACCAATTGCAAAATAGTATTACAGGATGGGAATTTAAACCAGTTGCCTATGTGTTGGGTTTGACCAATTTAATCCTTCATGAAATGGATATTCCGGACTATCATTATATGGACAGTCTAAAAAAGGAATACAACAGCATTGGGGCTAAAGACAGGGTAGATGTTATCCTGGCCAATCCACCCTTTGGGGCCAGCATTGCAGACGGTGTAGAAACCAACTTTCCGGCCACCTACCGTTGTAAGGAATCTGCCGATTTGTTTGTGATATTGATGCTACAGCTGTTAAAACCCAAAGGACGTTGGGCCATTGTTTTACCTGATGGTTCTATTACCGGTGATGGTGTAAAGGCACGCATACGGGAAAAGCTATTGACCGATTGTAACCTGCACACCATTATCCGTTTGCCACAAAGTACCTTTTTCCCTGCTACCGTGAGTACCAATTTATTGTTTTTTGAAAAAGGGAGCAAAACCAAGGATATTTGGTATTACGAGCACAAATTACCGGAAGGACAAAAATCCTATTCCAAAACCAAACCGATACAGTTTAGCGAATTCCGACCTATTATAGATTGGTGGAACAACAGAAAGGAAAGTGAAGTGGCTTGGAAAGTAAATATTTCAGATTTAAAAAATTGGGATTTGGATATCAAAAATCCATTTGTTGAGGAAGAGGAAATTGAATATTCAAAGACAGAATTAATACTGGCAATACAAAAGAGTCAAGATAAAATCTCAAACCTATTAAAAGAAATTGGTCAATGAGTTTGAATTTTAAATACATTCCACTGACATTCTTAAATGATGTCAATATCATAAAAGAGCAAATTAAAAATACTGTAATACTAAGGTACTTGTTTGACGAGTATGGTGGTTATTCAAAACTTGAAAACTTAATTACTGGTACTCAATATGGTTACAATGCTTCTGCTTTGCAAAGTGGTAAAAACAAATTTTTAAGAATAAGCGATATTACAGATGGTAAGGTTGATTGGGATACGGTGCCTTTTTGTGATTGCTCAGATGAAGACACTTATTTACTTAATAGAAATGATTTATTAATTGCACGAACTGGTGGCACAACAGGAAAAAGTTTTATAATTAACAATCCACCTGATAAAGCAATATATGCGGGCTATTTGATAAGAATACGAGCGAATAAAGAAAACAACCCAGAATTTTTAAATCTATTCTTGAATAGTTATGTGTATTGGTCACAAGTTGTCTCTATGAATAAAGGAGAATTTAGACCAAGTGTAAATGCAACAAAACTGAAAGATTTAATTGTACCTAAAATTGACATTGAAATTCAAAGAGATGCAGTTAAAATTTCAAAATGTTTTTCAGTTGATGGGTTTGAAGAACTTGAAAATAATATTCAAAGAGTTTTGAATGACTTTGAAAAAAGTCAAGAAATAATCAAACAAATTAGAAGTCAAGAAAAGAGTGTTGAGCTACTCAAACAGTCCATACTCCAAGAAGCCATACAAGGCCAACTAACAGCCGATTGGCGAACCAAACGTACACTGAGCGGAGCCGAAGTGGAACCAGCAAGCGAATTGTTAAAACGCATAAAAGCAGAAAAAGCCCAACTCATTAAAGACAAGAAAATCAAAAAGGAAAAAGCACTTCCACCTATTTTGGAAGAAGAGATTCCTTTTGAAATCCCTGAAGGTTGGGTTTGGTGTAGGTTGGGTGAAATCTTATTGTATTCAGATTCTGGAAAAAGTCCACAATGTGAAAAAAGACCAGCAAATAAAAATGAATGGGGAGTACTTACAACTACTTCAATACAGAGTGGTTATTTTTTAGAGAAAGAAAATAAAGTTCTGCCTGCAAAATTTAGTATCAACCTTAGTCAGAAAGTCGAGGAAAACGACATATTGATTACTAGGGCCGGACCTTTAAATCGAACTGGTATTTCATGTAAAGTGAATTCAATAAAATCGAACTTGATATTGAGCGATAAAACAATTAGACTAAAACATGTCCCTGGTCTTATTGCCCCAGACTTTCTAGTTTCTTTACTTAATAGTAATTCGATTCGTGCATTATTAATACCAAATATGACTGGTATGGCTGAAAGTCAAGTAAACATTTCTCAGGGCAATATCAAAAGTACGACTATTCCACTTCCTCCCTTTGAAGAACAGAAAGCAATCGTAGAAAAAGTAGAATTGCTAATGAAAAAATGTCAAGGTTTAGAAGAACAAATAAAAACAAGTGAAGCCGACGCTCAAATGCTGATGCAGGCGGTTTTAAAAGAAGCTTTTGAGGGTAAACAAGAAGTTGTTGAAGTATGAAGATAACCGAACGAACCATTAAATTTCTAGGTAAAACATTATATGATGAAAATGGCATACTGCCCTACAAAAACAGGCAGGATTTAGCAGGTTTTAATGTTGAGTTTGGTCTTGATGTGGTTTAGGTCAAGGCTTACGCAGTTGTTAGCAATACACATAAGTTAATGTTAGGAAGTTTATAAACAGTATATATTAAACGATAAGGATTAACTATATTAGGCTTACAAAGGATATATAGCTAATGACTATATCTAATTATTGTAAGCTATTTGAAAAAATATGAGATTTTCACAAAGAATAGGAAACAGAGAAGTAAAAGTAGAACTCGAAAAAGAATTTATGAGCACCGAGTTAAGAAATACTTTGTGGTCCGCATTTTTAGAAGTGACACTTGGCACAAAAAAAGAAAAGGCGCAATACAGTTCTCAAGCTTATTCTGACAAAACAAGTTTTTATAGAGCTCTTTGGATGCATTTTTTTAAATGGCCTATAGATAATTTAGATATGGCTTATGGTGAAATAGCTGAATGGAATGCAAAAGCTGTAGTTCGTGAATGGTTTTATGCTGCCGAATGGGATTATGTTTTTGACTTTATAGAATTCTCTGTTAACTATGACGATGACATCTTTGCGCACATTTACAATGAATATTTAAAAAGAGAAATGTCAGCATATCGTTTTGTTGACGGAAAAATAGTTGAAATCAACTCTGAAGAAGAAATCATAGAAATTGAAACTGCAATATCTAATACTGACAAATTCAATCCAGTAAAAACACATTTAAAAAGAGCTGTTGAATTATATGCAGATAAAAAAAATCCTGATTATAGGAACTCAATTAAAGAATCAATTTCCGCTGTTGAATCACTATCTAAAATCATAGTTCAAAATGATAAAACTACTTTAGGTCAAGCTCTAAAAATTATCGAAGCAAAACATAAAATCCCAGGTAGTTTGAAAAGTGCATTTAGTGCTCTATACGGTTACACTTCAGATGAAGGAGGAATTAGACATTCCTTGTTAGAGAATGAAATAATGGTAGATTTAGAAGAAGCAAGATTCATGTTAATTACTTGTTCTGCTTTTATAAATTATTTAATATGTAAATTATAGACAAAAATCGGCTTACAATCGTTAAGTCTTCCTTTGGGCGGTATGGCGAAACATGAAGAACGTGTTGATTAAACCATGTTTGGCGAACCAATAAATAGGGGCAGCTAAATTTTCCTATTCTTCATTTCTTTTTTGCCGCAATAATAAATAGAAACTAAAACCATCTCAAAATACGGTTTCCCGCAACTTACTTTTGAATGAATTGCTTTTCTTTATGGCATGGTTTCTAGGAATTCCTGACTTAACTTGACTAGGGTGGTGAAAGCAATAACAATAAGCCACTTAGTTAGATAATCAGGCTAATTAGGAGCTATATGATCAGTGATCATGTAGCCAATTGTTGTAGTACATTTTGAAAAAGTGCCATTGTCAAAAAAAATGTTAATAACCCAACTATATAATCTTCTGATTTTGAATCAATAAAGGTTAATTTTATTATATGAATAAAGTATGGTACGAATTAGCCAATATGAAATATGGCGAAGTTTACCTATCAAAGTATCTAAACTTTCAAAGAACACTAAAAAAGACTTTTCAAATTCTAACCTTATTAGTCTCATTTAGTGGAATTTTAAGTTGGAAATACTTTGAGAATTACGTTTGGATTGCATTTGCATTAATTGCAATTGTGCAGTTATTATTGCTGATTGAAAACCAAATCATTCGCTCGGATAAAGATATAGAGGAAATTGGGAGATTAAGAATGATGTACACTAAATACTTCAACAAACTCGAGAAATTATGGACAAATTATCAGTATAGAAGAGTCGCAGAAATAAAGGGACTAGATGAATATTTTGAATTTAGACAAAGTGACTGGGAAGAGATCGAGGAAATTGATACAAAATTAAATATCAAGAGATATAAATGGCTAATGAATAAAACAGAAATAGAAACGAATAATTATTTAAATAAATATCATATCGATGGCTAAAAAAAATGTACCAAGTAGTAATCCAAGGCCAACTGGTCCAAGCGGAGAACCTACAAATAATCCTGGAGGAAAAGTTATAATCAAAGGTAATGTTCCGACAATGCATAACCCACCGCCACCACCACCGAAAAAGAAGTAAAACGTAGTACAAAATATTTTATATCTAAGGCACTAGCCCATCCAGATAATAATCTGGACCTCCATCTCAAGATTTTATTTTTTGTCACACCTTCACCTAAGATGTCGTGTTTTGTTTCCCTTTGTGGTTTCTCGCAACTTGCTTCTCATTTATTTGTTTTTCTATATGACTAAGGATTTGGTAAGCTATTGGTGTAGGCGTAAGAAAAAATTGGGTAGGTGAAGTTAAGGACAAAGCTTCTTAATTAATTAAACTGGCAACTAAAAAGATTTAGTGATTTTAACCTAAACAGAAAAAAAATTAATAACTATGGTCAATTGTTACCTGCAGGCTCAAAAAATATGACGCAAACTGAATTTAGAAAAAAACTATCTCAAACTGTAAATACCGATTGGTTCAACTCTGTTAAATTTAATTTGAGATATACACATTTGAATTTGAGTTATGAATTTAAGGGGTTTGGACATTTGCATAAGTTCGTAAATCAACAAATTAAAGGGTGGGATAAATTAACCCAAAATTTACCTGCCGAACTTCTTGCTTCAAGAAAACACTTTGAATTTATAGAAAACCAATTGATTAGCTTTATCGATTCTTACGGGTCTCAAGAACATGAATCTAATTTAAATAGTTACTTCAGAAACACTCAAAGTCGAATACAAAATAATACGAGTACATACTTTACGTATAATTGCCCTGAAACA
This sequence comes from Arenibacter sp. S6351L, assembly GCF_023016025.1. Taxonomy (NCBI): domain Bacteria; kingdom Pseudomonadati; phylum Bacteroidota; class Flavobacteriia; order Flavobacteriales; family Flavobacteriaceae; genus Arenibacter; species Arenibacter sp. S6351L. Next base: position 21,937 of record NZ_JALKBB010000046.1, read on the forward strand.
GAATTTTTAATTGAAGTATATAAAAACCATTCTGAATCTTTTATTGGAGCGTATACTTATTTGATCGGTAATTTAGATCAAAGTATAAACGTTAAGCACAATTTCAACGGATACTTATTGGCGTATGAATTCACATTGCAAGATTCAACTGCATTAACAGAGAGAAGAAATAAAGAAAAATCCTCCCTTTCAAGTCTTCGCACAAATTTTGAAAATAGCCTGCCAAAATTATATAGCGAATTAGTCGAGCATCTAAAAAACAGCTCAGAAAAATATCAAGAATATTTGAAAGCTGTAGATGGCTTTAAAGAAGACAAAGAAAAAACGTATTCAGACTGGTTTATAAATACAAAGGGAGAATTTGAGAGTTTCAGTACAAAATCAGACAAGCGCTTAGAGGAACTTGAAAACACTTATAAAGAGAAATTAAAGCTTGAAGAACCAGCAAAATATTGGGCTGAAAGGGCTGAAAAATTAAAAAAACAAGGTTGGATTGCTTTAGCTGTTATAGTCAGTCTTGTTCTCGTAGTAGTATTTTCGTTAGGCAAACTACTTTGGATAACACCAGAACAGATCTACGAATCATTTTTTAATGGAGATAAAAGTGCTGCTATACGGTGGTCAATAATTTATATCACGTTTATTTCGTTTATGGCTTTCGCAATTAGAGCATTAACTAAAGTTATGTTTAGTTCATTTCACTTGGCTCGTGACTGTGAAGAGAGACATACTTTGACCTATTTCTATTTATCATTATTAAAAGATTCCACGGTAGATAAAGAAGATAAACAGCTTATAATGCAAGCATTATTTAGTCGTGCCGAAACGGGACTATTAAAAGACGATTCTTCACCAACAATGCCAAATGATATTGTTGGAAAATTTATGACCAAATAAAAAAGCCAGACTTGGATAATACGTTAACTAATCAGTTTTCGTACATCTCTATTCTAAAGTCGAATAATTCTTTTGGGTGGACATTCAACCCAACAGCCAATTCATAGACTGTGGATAATTGAATATTGACTTCACCTCTTTCATATTTGGCAATATCACTATGGTCAAGATTACACCTTTGGGAAAGTTTTCTTAAGCTTAAATTTTGTGCCAAACGAATCCTCTTAATTTGATTACCAAATAAAGATTGAAACTCCAATTTCTGTGAATCGTGTGGCATAGATTAAAAAAGTCAATTTCTTTATTTTCTTTGTAAATTTTGTGGGTTTATAAACCCACATATAAATATTTTTTTTATATTTGTCTCAGTAACATATGTTTGCGATTCTTCTTTGTTTGAATTAGTCTAGAAGCAGTCGCTTGGATTCCCGGTCTAAAAACTGGTAACTTAATGCACGGGATGATAAGCAAGATGCCCATGACCCGGGGCATGGGTTTTCTTATCAAAGTGTGCCATACCAGTACCTGGATCTTAAAGTGGGGTTTAACCCACTTTATCTGAGCGTTGTTTTACTCAGAGTTTTGCAAGCAGTAACCAAAAGGCTAGAAGAGCTATGAAACACACCTTATGTAACTTAAATGGTAAAACCGCCACTGGGCAACTTACCGTTCTTTTGCAGCATACCGTGTACGACATTCTCTTTACCAAAAAGCCCAAGAACCCAATATAGGTTTGCACTGAACTGGTTAGAAAATGTAAACCGGTACATTTATTATGGGATTTGTGTTGTACCAATTATTCCGGAACTCGAAAATCCTTTTATCCCATAATCCACGATCCACACATTTTTGGCATCCGGCCAAATATCGACAAAGCAGCCTAACATCATTTAAGGCTTTCCCTTTGCTGCATCGGCTATGCTAAATTTTAGCATTGTTTACAGGCTAGGGGAGGAGCCCTAAAAGTGAGCCAGGTGAGGTATGCCCATACGGCAACCATGATCTTGCTCACCAAGAAGCAATACCAACCAATAGATCCTTATGCCTATGACATAGAACATATACAAAAAAATAGCCTCCCAAACCCTGTTTGACCGACAAGTTTGGAAGGCCGTAACTAAATAAAACTAAGTTTCATCTAATCTTCAAAATTATGAAAA
>NZ_JALKBB010000047.1:0-20605 GCF_023016025.1 Arenibacter sp. S6351L
TTGAATGTTCAATGTTGAAAGTTGAAAGTTCAATGCCGTCATTGCGAGCTTGCCTAGCCGTTAGGCAGGCATAGCGTGGCAATCTGCTTCTTACAGCAAACAGTAGTCAGTGGTCAGCCCGTCACTTCGAGTGATTTTGCAAAACGAAGTGGAGCAAAATAGTATCGAGAAGCACTCGAACTGACTACAGAACTAAAACCGTCATTGCGAGCTTGCCCAGCCGTTAGGCAGGCATAGCGTGGCAATCTGCTTCTTGCAGTGAACAGTTTTCTGTAATCAGTAACCAATACTTGAGAAACTAGAATCTAGAGCCTAGATGCTAGAGCCAAGACTAAAGATTTGTGTTGAAAGTCGTCACTTCGAGCCTGCCCGGCCGTAAGGCGGGCCTGCCCGACTTTAGGCGGGTGATTTTATGAAGCTCAGCGTAATAAAATTGTATCGAGAAATGAACGGCGTGCAAAAACCGGTTCTCGATATAAAATGCCTATCGGCATTCCACTCGAACTGACGATAGAATAAAACCATTAAAAGGCACAATTCTTGGGCCACACTCCCACAAATCAAAATCCAACTACAATACACCTAAAAATACTTCTCTAGGACCTTGCGGATTTCCACAGGGAAATGTCCATCTTAAAATTTAGGTTTGTGGAACGAAACGAAATAATGAGTTTAAGACCTGAATATTGGAATGGTATAATTAGGTAAAATTGTTTTACTACAAAAGCATATTGGCTGGCTTGTTGAAATCGTGTTCGGGGGAACTCACAAATTTCACAAGCTTTGCCTTTATCCATAATTAAAATCACAGATGGGCAAAGGACAAATATCCAGAAGCTTATAGGCAATTTTGATGTTAGACAGGCCTTCGCAATTTCACTAGGACCACAAACATGTATAAAGGCAAACCTTTTAATAATCTTCCAACATTGTACGTCCCTAATTATTACGTTTTTTTTGCTTGTTACAGTGCTAAACACTTAATAGATAAAAAGTGCATTTAATCGATGAAATAATACAAAACAAAGCTAAATCATATTAAAAACCTTAAAAATCCCTAGATTTGCGCATCAAAGATTCTATTATAATTTGTAATAATTTTTTACCCTAAATTTTGCTTTTTGTTCCTTTAGAATTCCCCCTATAAAGTGTTACAAAATAGTGCATGGACTAGCTAATACTAACAATACCCTTATGTGCTAAACACTAACTATGGCATATCTTTATGAAATATTTTCCAATCTCTATTTTTTAGGGATTGTTGCTGTATGCATTCCTCTTCTCCTGTGTTACAGAATGTATCCGGTAATCATCTATGCGGTACGTTCTAAAAACCTTATGGATGAACCTGGAGATCGCAGCATGCACACCTCAAAAACGCCCACTTTGGGTGGGGTTGGACTCTTTATTGCCTTTTCCTTATCCATTGCCGTTCTTGGTTTAATGGTTGGCCTGTCACAACCCGATCTGATAAAACTTTTGGCTCTTTTAACAGCAACTATTATGTTGATGTTTCTAGGAGTCAAGGACGATCTTTTTGGCTTGGCCCCAAAAAAGAAATTTATGGTCCAGGCTGTCGCCTCGCTAATGGTCATTGTATTGGCCGATATCAGGATTATCAGCTTTGAAGGTATTTTTGGATTGGAGGACCTCCCCTATTATATTTCAGTAGTCTTTACGCTTTTTGTATTTCTGTTGATCATCAACGCCTTTAATCTTATAGACGGCCTGGATGGTTTGGCAGGATCTGTGGCCCTGCTATCCAGCTTATCTTTTGGCACCTTCTTTTTTATAAATGGGCGTTATCTGTTTGTTCTTATTTCTTTTGTTCTCATTGGAGCCTTGTTAGGGTTTTTACGCTATAACCTTTCTCCCTACCGTAAAATATTTATGGGAGATTCCGGATCCATGTTTATAGGTTTTCTTTTGGCTTTTCAGGCCGTTGGGTTTTTATCCTACAACGCTACCATAGACAACCCTGTTACGAACATTAAAGCACCTATCATGGCTATGGCCATATTATCCTATCCACTTTTGGACACCTTAAGGGTATTCGCCATTCGCATAAGCCAAAAAAGAAGTCCCTTTAGTGCGGACAGGAACCATATTCACCATAGACTAATAGACCTGGGCATTACCCATAAACAGGCCTCCTTATTTGTGGTGGTATTAAACAGTATTATAATAGAACTGGCCTTTTTGATCAGAGATATGTACATAAACGTACAGCTCTATATTATTCTAATTATCATCCCCTTAATATACGTCTCGCCCTGGTTGTTTGTCCGTAAGCAGGGAAAATTAAAATTGATCAAGCCCAAACCCATAAAATGGTCCAAAATTAGATCCATCATAAATAATTTCTTAGGGTAATTGGTTTACATTTAATTATCAGATTTAATCAAAAACAGGTCATTTTGTTTTTCCAATAATATACACAATTCCAGAAATACGAATTTTTAATAATGTGCGGAATAATAGGTTTTAATTTTAAGGCACCGGAGAGGTCCAACTTTTTAAGTATTGCAGACTATAGGGGACCGGACAATTCATCGTCTAGCTCCTATGGCACTTTCATCCTGGGACACAATAGGCTTTCAATTATAGACTTGACCGAAGTCGCAAATCAACCTTTTGTTTCCGCCTGTGGCAATTACGTAATTGTGTTTAATGGGGAAGTGTACAACTATAAGGAAATACGGAAAAAATTAGAAAGTAAATATGCTTTCAGAACCAACTCCGATACAGAGGTTATTCTCTACAATTATATTGAAAAAAAGGAAAAATGCCTGGAAGATTTTATTGGCATGTTTGCCTTTACCATTTATGATATAAAAAATGATACTTTATTTGGGGCTCGTGACAGATTAGGGATCAAACCTTTTGTGTATTACCAAAATGAAAAACAATTTGCATTTGCTTCCGAAATAAAAGTTATAAAAGAATTGGTGAAAGGGCTATCTGTAAATCATGAAGCCGTAAACCAATATCTAAGATACCTTTATGTCCCCTCCCCTAATTCCATTTACCAGGAAGTAAAAAAACTGGAACCTGCCCACTATTTCTATTATAAGCAAGGAAATTTAAAAATTACTAAATATTGGGATTCTATAGATTCCATTGGTTTAAATAGAGATCTTAAAGAAGGGGAAATCCTTGAAAAGTTGGACCATTTATTGAATGATGCAGTTCGTCTTAGGATGATTGCGGATGTAGAACTGGGCTCCTTCCTGTCCGGAGGAATAGATTCATCTACCATTTTATATTATATGGCCAAGAACTCCAACAAACCCATAAATACCTTTACCCTGGGGTTTGCTGGTGCTGATAAATATGATGAAACCAGTGATGCCAAAAGAATGGCAGCACATTTTAATACCAACCATCATGAGATCATAATTCATCCGAATGTCACGGATTTATTGCCGAAAATGGTACATCATTTTGATGAGCCTTTCGGTAATCCAACCTCCATATTGATCCACGAACTTACCAAGGAGACTAAAAAATATGCCACAGTGGCCTTGGCCGGAGATGGTGGTGACGAGATTTTTGGAGGATATTACAGGTATAAGGCAGCCTTACTTTACAATAAAATAAAATTTGTTCCCCGTCTTTTTTGGAAAGCCTTAAATCCGTTTTTTAAACTTATCTCGGAAGATACTTCTGGGAATCATAAATTGAGAAGAGTAAAGACTTTTGTTAATTCGTTGTCCAAACCAGTAGATGAAATGTACGAGGATTGGGTAGCCTATTTTTCGATTAAAGAAATAAATACCTTATTTAAGGTACAGCAAGATTTTGACAGGGTAGTCTTGGACGTTTTTAATGCCATACCCTCCCAGGACTTGATTATTAAGACTTCTATAACCGACTTAAAGACTTTTCTTGTCAATAATTTATTAGCATATGGGGATGCCATGAGCATGGCCAACAGTTTTGAAGTGCGCCTACCCTTGATCGATCATCGGATTATTGAATTTATGACTTCCATTTCTTCAGACTATCGAATTAAGGACGGGCAGACCAAATATTTAATGAAAAAACTTTTGAAGGGCAAAGTACCGGATGAAATTATTAATAAACCAAAATTAGGTTTAAATCCACCAATGGGCATGTGGTTGAAAAATGATTTAAATGGGTTTATTTCAACTTACCTTTCAAAGGAAAGTGTTGAAAAAAGAGGGATGAATTATCAGTTCGTATCTCAGCTTTTAAAAGAACATAATTCTGGAAAGAAAGATAGATCACTTTATCTATGGAGCTTAATAGTATTGGAAGAATGGCATAGACAAAATTTGAATTAGGTAACTTTTTATAATAACCACTAAAGAAAAAACTAATCTATTAAAATTGGTTGGAGCTGAAAACCATTAAAACATGAATCCGATCCAAACAGAGAATAAGGTAAACCTAAATTGGCATTTCACAAAGACTGCCCTTTAACCGTCTTTCAATGATAAATTTTTTACGAAGTAGGTTTTTTAAAAACGCAAGTATATATACGGTATCCGATATTATCAACAAACTGGTGCCCTTTATTCTTTTGCCGGTCTTAACACGATATTTATCTCCTGCTGATTATGGAATTATTTCAATCTTTGCCGTCTTTACCTCTATACTTGGAGTATTCATTTCGTTGGAAACACACGGTGCCATTAGTGTTAAGTTTTTTAAAATTTCACGGGAGCAATTAAAAATTTATATTGCCAATGTCTTACTGATAGTTGCCGTAACCACAAGTATAGTTTTATTAATAATTATTATATTTCATTCCTTTATTACAGAATTATTGGCTTTACCCACGGAATGGGTATTTATAGGGGTCTTTGTAACAGTATTAATATTTTTCACCACCATAAACTTAATTTTATGGCAGTCCGAACACAGACCGATCCCTCTAGGGATTTATCAAATATCGGAAAGTGTCTTTAATCTTTCCCTTTCACTAGTATTGATCGTTGGTTTTGGAATGGGTTGGCGCGGTAGGCTTATTGCCACATCAGTAGCCGCGCTCCTATTTGGTTTTTTGAGTTTTACGCTTTTGTTTAAGCGTAATTACCTAAATTTAAAGCTAAGTAAGCCTTATCTAAAGGATGCCCTTCAATTTGGGGTACCCTTATTGCCTCATGCCTTAAGCACTTGGGTACGAACCGGAATTGATAGAGTTTTTCTCACCATGTTAATTTCCTCCACAGCCACAGGCTTATATACTGTAGGGTTTCAAATTGCGTCTGTCATTATGGTTATAACTACTGCCTTCAATAAAGCCTATACCCCTTTTCTATTTGAAAAATTAAAGGACGTAACCTTACCTCAAAAAAAAATACTGGTAAAATACGGGTACCTATATTTTCTTGGGTTATTGTTATTGGCTACTGGCCTTAGTTTAACCGGGCCCTATATTGTGGGTCTTTTTTTGGGCAAGGATTTTATAGAATCCCAAGAATATATTACTTGGTTTGCTTTTGGTTTTGCCTTTTATGGAATGTACTCCATGTTGGTGAACTACATTTTTTATACCCAAAAAACAATTTACCTTAGTTATGTCACTTTTTCTATTGGGTTGCTACATGTGGGCTTAAGTTATTTATTTATCAACTATAACGGGACTATTGGTGCTGTACAAGCTACTGCCATCATATCTTTTATAACTTTCATTGCGGTTTGGTGGCTAAGTAACAAATTGCTCCCAATGCCATGGTTCTATTCAATTAGATCAGCAAAGTGATATCAATTCAAATTAGTCAATTTCGCATTTATATAAAAAATAAATAATGGCAAACATCTTCATACATTATGTCAATTGGCCTAATACCAAAGATAACCATGCTGGTATGGGCTATATAAGTAAGTACTTGAATTCCAATGACCATTCGGTAATACTTAAGGAATTTAGATTATTTTCTTTTCGCGGAGGAAGATATCTAAATCTTCTTAAATCCTTGTTGTATACCATTTATTTCATTCTAAGAATAAAAAAAGGCGATTCCCTATTTTTTACAGAGTACATGACTCCTGGTTCGGCTCACCAAGAAATAATAGCTGCAATTTTATCAAAAATTAGGCCTGATATCAATCTTATTGGCCTGGTACACCTTACTGGGAATGGTCTAATAAAAAGTTATGCCGATAGGAAAATTTTAAAAAATTATCTAACTAAACTAGATAAAATTTGGGTTCTTGGAAGTTCTTTAAAAAATTTCATGATAGGACTGGGAATAGATGACAACAAAATATTTAAGACATTTCATTATCTTGACACAGAGTATTACAAGCCAAGTAACCTAAAAACTACGGATTCCTTTAATGTTCTTGTTCAGGGGAATCAATTGAGAGATTATAACTTACTTAAAGAAATTATAGTGCAATGCCCTGACATTAATTTTATAATTATGCAAGGCATTCAGGATTTGAGCCACCTATTTTCCGATATTGAAAATGTTAAGCTTAAAGGCTTTGTAACCGAAAATGAACTTTTGGTTATAATGCAAAATTCTGATGCTTCGCTTTCGGTAATGGAAGATACTATTGGAAGTAATGTTATCACTACATCTATGGCATGTGGCTTAGCAATGGTTGTTTCAGATGTTGGTTCAATCAGGGATTATTGTAATGTAGAAAATTCTCGATTTTGTGCAACAAAGGAAGAATTTGTAGATGCACTAAATTTTCTAAAACTTCATAATGAAAAATGTTATTCGATGAAACAAAATTCTAGAACCAAGGCGCTTAACTTTAGTAAAGAAAAATTTTTAAAGGTGTATCAAGAAGAAATGAATAGAATGAGGCAGGATTTTGAATTTAAAAGCCAAGCCTATTAATGAATTAGCATAATAATGGATAATCCTCTTCTGTATATCAACACATTTCAATTTGGCTATCATATAGATAGTTATATGCATTGTAAGTACCTTAAAAGCGATTTTAAGGTTACCTATATATGTTTTGATAATGGGTATCCCAAAATTAAAGAGGACGGCGTAGAAGTCATATATGTTCCATGGAATAGTTCCTATTTTAAAAATGGCGTAAGATTTATGAGATCTTGCATTATCCACTACAAGACTAATAAAACTGAATACCTATTTGCCGTTTATTTTCCCTTAGTTTCCTTATTGAAAAAAATACTGGGGCATAGAAATATGATCCTGGATTTTAGAACGGGAAGTGTCAGCGGATCTAAGGCAAAAAGAAGAATTACCAATTCCTTAATGCGTTTTGAGTCACTATTTTTCAAGAGAACATCTGTAATTTCCGAAAGTCTTGCCCTAAAATTAAAATTGAATATGGAAAAGGTTTTTATTCTTCCATTGGGTGCCGACATTCTTTCTACGAAAAATAAGACCTTTGATAGTCTTAGGCTATTTTATATTGGTACTTTGGATGGGCGTAATATTCATGATACCGTATATGGCCTTAAATTGTTTTTGGAAAGTAACAGTACCTCAGAACTAAAAGTTTCCTATGACATTGTTGGCAACGGAAATACAGAATATGTTACCCTCTTGCAAAAAGCCATTGAAAATACAGGATTACAAAAGGAAGTTATTTTTCATGGTAAGAAATTACATAAAGACTTAAACTATTATTTTGATAATTGCAATGTAGGCGTTTCCTATATTCCAATGACCGAATACTACGATTGCCAACCCCCCACCAAAACTTTTGAATATGTTAATGCCGGTATGGCCTGTATTGCCACTGAAACACAGGAGAACAAGAAATTGATCACCTTTAACAATGGATTTCTTTGCCAGGATAACCCGGAAAGTTTTTGCAGCGCTTTAACAGAATTTTCAAAAGATTTAAAAAAATGGGATTCCAATATGATACGTAATACGCTATCACATTACAATTGGGCCAATATTTCAGAAAACCTTAAAAACTATATTCTAAACCAGCACCAACAACAAGGTAACATAGAAAAAAGTGCCACTATTAACCCAACCAAGATCAAACAAGATTAATGGCAGACCTCTTTACCTATATCGTCTATTTTTCTACCCTTTTATTAAGCGTGGTCTTAATAAAAATGGGATACAACAAACAAACTCTTAAAAGGAATTATAAAGGACAGGTATTGTTTGTTTTATTAGCTCTTATAGTACTGGTAATCGTTAGTGGTCTTAGGTATAATGTAGGGGCAGATTACCCTGGTTATTCCTATTTATATAAGGAACAACCTTATTATGATGATGCTATAGGTATGGAGATAGAATATGGCTTTATTTTTATAGTGGACACCTTGAACAATATTGGATTGGAAGTTTGGGCATTTTTCACGCTTACCGCTATTATCACATATTCTCTATTGTTTTACAGTTTTAAAAATTATAAATCACTTTTGTATTTAGGGGTTTTCTTTTTCATTACTTATGGCTTTTATTTCTTTTCCTTTAATGGGGTTCGGCAGGCTTTGGCGATGAGCGCCCTGGCCGTTGCTGTGGCATTTATACAGGAACGAAAACTATTCCCTTTTCTAGTGATCATTTTGATTGGAGGCCTAATGCATAAAAGTTTATTTCTATTTGTTCCCCTGTACTTTGTATTGGATAAGATTAGGTTATCCAAATACATTTGGTACGGGGCTTTTCTTTTAAGTTTAGTGTTACACTTTATTCCATTGGCCAGTATACTAAATATCTCATCGGTTTTTAGTGTCATGGAAGATTCACAGGTAGATTATAGCCACTTTTTAGAGGACACCAACACCGACCTTAACGTAAGCGGTTCCTTAACCTTGGGATATTTGGCAAGAGTAGGTGTGGGATTTATAGTCTTGGCTTATTACGATAAACTAACCAGATTTAATTCTAACTACTTTCCATATTTCACCCTTTCCTTAATCGGGATCGTTATTTATAACGCATTTTCTGCTATACATTTTATTGGTAGAATAAATAACTATTTTTTACTGTTTCATGTTTTTACCCTTGCATTTATTATTGATTATTTGTTCCGATCCAAACAAAAATTAATGGCCAATGCAATTATTTTATATTTCATAATCCTATTTATCTCTAATATTTATTATAACGATAATGGAAGTGCGCCCTATAAGTTCATAGAATTTTAAGTACACCATGGGTTAATTAAAAAAAACAAATTAATGATATTACAAATTGCAAAGTTACCGCCTCCTATTGGAGGAGTTACAACACACGTTAAGAGACTTTTGGCCTCTTTAAAAGCTGTGGAAAATATTGAGTTTGCTATTTTAGATTACTCTAAGGAACGTAATGTATTGGTTATAATTCATAAGATTGCTAATGCCAAAGTGGTTCATTTACACGTAACAAAAAAAGTGCTTAGGCTTTTCCTGGTTTTATTCTTTAGACTCTTGTCCAAAAAAGTCCTCATAACCTTTCATGGAAACTATAATTTCAAAAATATTCTCGATATATATTCCCTTAAATATTCTGATGCTGCCATTCTTTTAAACCAAATTAGTTATAAAGCCGCATCGAATATTCGAATAAGCAAGAACTATTTAATTGGCGCGTTTATCCCCCCCATAGAAGGTGATATTGCACCACTAGATGAAATTCTTATAGAAAAAATCGGGAAATTTAAATCCAATTTCAATGTTGTTTATTCTACCAATGCATATAACTACGTCCGGGACGATCAAGGAAAAGAAACGTACATGGGCTCAGATCTAGTTAGCTTATTTACAAAAAATAAAGAAATAGGACTAATTTTTTCCGATCCTACTGGTAACTATTATAAATATTTGATTGGGATTTTTAAGGAATTACCCAATAACGTACTCTTTATTACCCAACCGCATGATTTCATTAATATCATAAAAGCAACGGATGCACTAATTAGGGCAACCACCACGGATGGGGATTCCTTATCGGTCAAAGAAGCCCTGTATTTTAATAAGACCGTTATTGCTACGGGGGTAGTCGATCGGCCAAATGATGTTCTAATTTTTAACAATCTTGAGGAGTTACAATATTTAATTTCAAATAAGACAAAGAACAATACGCATTCAGAGGTAAAGAATAATTTCGACGATATATTGAAGGTTTACATAGAAATGAATATCATTTACTCTCAAAAGGAATAATAAGGTGCTTTAAATAAAAGTTGTAAATATTGGGATTAAAAAATTACATATACGAAAACACACCTATATATGGACAAAACCTAATCTGTTCCATCTATGGCACTTTTCTAAAAAGAAAGCGTTTTTCGAAAGAATTTTTCAAATATTTGGACTGGTTAGAGGAATCCCAATATTGGAACGAACAAGAGATTTATGATTATAAATTAAGGGAATTGCAAAAAATTTACCAACATGCCTATGCCACCGTTCCTTTCTATAGGCATAAATATAAAAAAGCAGGATTGCCACTAAATCTAATACAGGAATTGGACGATACGCATAAAATACCCATATTAAAAAAGGCAGAAATCCGTGAGCACTGGAAAAATATGGTATCACAGAACCATCCGGACGGTAAATTGTTCTCTAGGCAGACCAGTGGCAGTACAGGAACTGCATTGGATTTTTATGCCACTAAGAAATCTACCCGTTTTCAATGGGCCCTATGGTGGCGGCTAAGGCAACAATATGGCGTTAATTTTGGGGACAAAAGTTTAAGTTTTATAGGAAAGATTACGGTACCTATAAATCAAAAAAAACCACCTTTTTGGAGGGTAAACAAACCACTGAACCAGCATTTGGTAAATATGCAGCATATAAAGGATGAAAACATTAAATATTTTATAGACTATATAGACAAGGAGCATTTTGTTTTCTTTTCAGGTTATCCGTCCATTATTTACTCCTTTTGCCATATTGTCGAAAGTTTAGGGCTAAAAATTAAAAATCCACCGAAATTTGTTTTTAGTGGAGCCGAAAAATTATTTGTTTACCAAAAATCATGTATAGAACGGGTACTGGGCTGTATTGTTACCGATCACTATGGTTTTTCTGAAGGGGCCGGTAACGCTACCCAATGTAAACATGGCAATTATCATGAGGATTTTGAGTTTGGCCATTTGGAACCAAATCGGGCAAACTATTTAACAAAAAGTATCTTTTCCGGAGAAATATTGGCTACCGGATTTGCTAACTACGGTATGCCCTTTATTAGATATAATGTAGGTGACACCGCCACCTGGAGTACAGAAAAATGTGCATGTGGCAGAAATTCCAGTACAATCCTAAATATTGACGGTAGAAATGAGGATTATATTATAACTCCAGAAGGATTAACCATGAAGGTCCACAGTTATCTCTTTAAGGATACCAAAGAAATACAGGAATGTCAGATAGTCCAATATAAGTTAGGGGAGGTAACCTTTAGAATAGTTAAACGCCAAGGGTATACCTCTTGGAATGAAACCCATTTAAGGCAAAAGGTTCGGAAATGGATCAGTTCTAGCATTGCAGTACATTTTGAATATGTGGATGAAATAGAACGGACAGACTCCGGCAAATTTAAGGCAGTAATATCATACATAGACATAAATAACATAAAGGTACATATAGATTAATCAGCTTTTCAACTATTAAAAACACGGATAAATTAACCAAAATGAAACAAATTATACAAGATCTTAAAAAGGGGGATACTATTTTAGAGGAAGTTCCCGTTCCAAAAGTAAAAGCAGGATCTGTACTTATAAAAACAACCAGAAGCCTCGTTTCCTTAGGCACTGAACGTATGCTGGTAGATTTTGGCAAGGCCAATTTTTTGGACAAGGCACGGCAACAACCAGACAAGGTAAAAATGGTACTAAACAAGGTAAAGACAGACGGTTTAAAACCCACTATGGATGCTGTTTTTAATAAATTGGGGCAACCCCTACCTTTAGGGTATTGTAACGTTGGTGAAGTGGTAGCCGTGGGCAAAGGGGTAACGGAATTCCAAATTGGAGATCGGGTGGCTTCCAACGGTAATCATGCGGAATATGTGTGTATCCCTAAAAATTTGGTTGCCAAAATACCCGATAATGTTACTGACGAGGAGGCTGCCTTTACCGTTATAGGCGCTATTGGACTACAGGGTATACGATTGTTGAACCCCACCTTTGGGGAAACGATCGTTGTGGTAGGTTTGGGCCTTATAGGATTGGTAACGGCGGAACTATTATTGGCCAACGGCTGTAACGTAATAGGCTTTGATTATGATGCCAAAAAAGTGGCCTTGGCCAAAGAAAAGGGAATAGTGGCCATAAACCCCGGCGAAGGCACCGATCAGGTTAAGTTTTTGGAGAATTATACCCATGGTGTGGGCGTAGACGGAGTAATTATTACGGCATCCAACAAAAGCAATGAAATTATTTCCCAATCTGCCCAAATGTGTCGCAAACGAGGCCGCATTATTCTAGTCGGGGTAATTGGGTTGGATATCAGTAGGGCCGATTTTTACGAAAAGGAGATTTCTTTCCAAGTGTCTTGCTCCTACGGTCCCGGGCGTTATGACGATAATTACGAGCAAAAAGGGCAAGACTACCCCATTGGTCATGTGCGTTGGACAGAAAAAAGGAATTTTGAAGCCATCCTTAATGCCATATCCAAGAATGTGTTAAAGGTGCAACCTTTGATTACAGAACGTATTTCTTTAAATGATTACCAAAGCATTTATGGAAATATGAACAATCCCAACTCTATAGCTTGCATCTTAATTTATGATAACAATGCCGAACAAAAATCGGTAGTTGCCCTAGACCAAAGGTCATTTAAGGCTCAAAAGGGCATTATTGGAATTGTGGGAGCGGGGAATTTTACCAGTAGTACCATTCTGCCCAACCTTAAAAAAATACAGGCAAACATAAAATATATTGCCAGTTCTGGGGGGCTCACCGGGACCATCATGGCAAAAAAATATGCTATTTCCAATTCTACCACGGATTATTCGGAAATTCTAAAAGATGAGGAGGTAGATTTGGTCTTGATCACTACTCGCCATAATATGCATGCACCCATGGTTTTGGAAGCCATTAATGCAGGTAAAAGTGTTTTTGTAGAGAAACCCTTGGCCATTAAGCAATCGGAAATGGAGGATATCATTACGGCCTATAAGGATGCCGAGGTAAATGTATCCGTTGGATTCAACAGGCGCTTCGCCCCCTTGGCCATTAAAATGAAAAAGCTTTTGGGTTCGGATGATAGTCCAATAAATGTTGTTGCTACCATGAATGCCGGTACCATCCCTGCCGATGTTTGGGTTCATGATATGGAAATAGGTGGCGGTAGAATTTTAGGGGAAGCCTGCCATTACATTGACTTATGCTCCTATTTAACAGGAAGCAAAGTGGTTGCGGTATGCATGAATGCCATGGGAACCAATCCGGAAGAGAACACGGACAATGCCTCCATTTTATTACAATATGAAAACGGATCTAACGCAGTAATCAATTATTTCTCCAATGGATCCAAGGCCTATTCCAAGGAACGTGTGGAAGTATTTTCACAGGAGCGCACACTCGTGATGGATAACTGGCGAAAACTGAAAGCTTACGGCTTTAAAGGCTTTTCCAAATCCAGTTCAAAACAGGATAAGGGTCATTTTAACCAATTTCAACAACTTGTGGAACAACAAATAAATGGAGGGCAACCTATAATTCCATTTGATAGCATTATTAACACTACCAAAGCCTCATTTGCAGCCTTGCAGAGTTTAAAAGCCGGGGATTGGATAAAACTATAAGAAGCTGATTACTATCAACTAACGGCCTAATACAAACAAAGGATAAAACAGTGTATGATTCAAAAACTACAGCTCCTTTTTAACACCATAAGACATATGCGCTTTACGCAAATGACTTATCAGGTGTACTATAAAGTAAGGAATAGGCTGTACCACAAAAAATATGCTGATCAGTTTCCGGAAACTACAAGTTTAGTTTGGAACACTACTTTGCAATTTCAGAATAGTTGGCAGGGAAACAACAGCTTTTTATTTCTAAACCTTGAAAAATCCTTTGAATCTATCGACTGGAATTTTTCGGAATATGGTAAATTATGGACCTATAACCTAACCTACTTCGAGTTTCTGAACCAGAGGCGTATTTCCAAAGAGGACGGCTTAGGTTTAATTAAGGATTTTATTAAAAAAAAGCAAGACCTAAAAACTGCTTTGGAGCCCTATCCCCTCTCCTTACGGGGTATTAACTGGGTAAAATTTCTATCTAAGAATAAGATTCAGGACCCAGAGATCAACGTCTGCCTATTTAACGATTATCAAAGATTAAATGATAATTTGGAATATCATTTATTGGGAAACCATCTATTGGAGAATGGATTTGCCTTGCTATTTGGAGCGGTTTATTTTAAGAATGACAATTACTACCAAAAGGGCGTCCAAATCATAAAAGGTGAACTAAAGGAACAAATATTAAATGATGGGGCGCATTTTGAACTGAGTCCTATGTACCATCAAATTATACTGCACAGGATTTTGGATTCCATTCAACTATTGAGGCTAAATTCCTGGAAACAGGATGGATTATTAGGTTATCTTGTAACCATGGCCGAAACAATGTTGGGATGGTTACAAACCATCACTTACAAAAATGGTGATATCCCTATGGTAAACGATGCTGCCTATGGTATAGCACCGTCCTCGGAGGAATTGTTTAACTATGCCGAAAATTTGAGTCTAAAATGGACCAAGACTGAACTAAAAGACTCCGGATATCGAAAATGGAGTTCTCAACGATTCGAATGCTTTATGGACCTTGGAAACATAGGTCCCGATTATATTCCTGGCCATGCCCATGCCGATACTTTTAATTTTGAACTATACGTACAAGAGCAGCCATTTATTGTAGATGCGGGCACCTCTACTTATGAAAAAAATAGCCAAAGACAATTGGAAAGAAGCACAGAATCCCATAACACCGTTAAAGTGAATGGAGTAAATTCATCCGCAGTCTGGGGCGGCTTTAGGGTTGCCAATAGGGCCAAAATAATTGAACTGACCCAATTTGAAAATGAATTTACAGCCTCCCATGATGGTTATAAAAAATTGGGTATTGTGCACCAAAGAAGTTTCAAATTCAAGCAACAAGAAATTCTTGTTACAGATTCCTTGAGAGGGAAGTTGATTCCAGGAGTAGCCTATTTTCATTTGCACCCAGCCGTGACCAATTTAGTGCTAAAAGACCAAACATTGAAATGCCCTGAATTGAACTTGAACATCAATTTTATTGGGGATAGCATCGAGGTGGAGAAATCCACCTATGCGTGGGCCGAAGGCTTTAACAAAACCGTAGAAGGAAATTTGATTAAAGTGTTATTTACCAAAGAGCTACAAACTATAATTAATCTTAAATGAAGACCCTATACATAATTTCTAATTATTTTACCCCTGAAATTGGAGCAGCATCCTCCAGGATTCAAAATTTGGCCAAAAGCCTATCTCAAAGTAATTACAAGGTTTCCGTAATTTGCCCTTTACCTAATTATCCTAATGGTAAAATTGCAACGGATTATAAGGGGAAAATCTACCATAAGAAAATTGACGAGAATAACATAAGTATATATCGCCTTTGGATTTACCCATCAAATAGCGAAAACAAAATTAAGAGGATTTTAAGCATGCTTTCTTTTTCCTTTTCACTTGCCTTGTTTCTTTTCCTAAAAATCTTTCGTGGTCCGGATATTATAATAGTTAACTCTCCACCACTATTTGTTTCGTTTACAGGTGTTCTGTTTTCGAAGTTTATTCTAAGATCCAAGACAATTCTCAATGTAAGTGATTTATGGCCCCAATCTGCTGTTGAGTTAGGAGTGTTGAAAAATGAAGGTGTTTTCTATAATTTATTAACCAGTATCGAAAAATTTATATATCGCAATTCTGTTGCTATCATTGGGCAATCTGATGAAATACTTTCTCATATTAAACATTTTGTTGTGCGTCCCATTTTCTTATATAAAAATCTCCCGCAAGATTTAAGTGAAAATTTTGTACTGGACAAAACAATGGAAAATAATAAAAAACGAATTGTTTATGCTGGTCTCTTAGGATATGCGCAAGGCATATTGGAAATATGTAAAAATGTTAATTTTGAGGCCTATGGTTTTGAATTTCATATATACGGCCGAGGAATGCAAGAGGAAGGAATTAAACAATATATTAAATACAATTCTAAATCAATCTATTTTCATGGCGAATTCGAAAAAAAAGAGGCCCATAGTATTTTAACTAAATATGATGCCGCTCTTGTTCCATTATCAACGCACATTAAAGGCGCTTTTCCCTCTAAAATATATGAATTAATCCAACTGGAAGTACCGATCCTGTTTTCTGGAGAAGGCGATGGAGCGGAACTAATAAAGGAAGAAAACATTGGCCTATCATCTATCCCTGGAGATTGGACATCTGTAAACACAATGCTAAAGTATTTTAGTAGAATGACCAAGGATGAAGTTGACGTTTGGAAAACAAATCAAAGAAAGCTCCAAAAAAATAAATTCAATTATCACAAACAATTTGAAAGCTTAGAAATTTTTTTAAATCAATTTAATTAAAATGAAAAAGACATTGATCATAGGAGGTAGTGGTTTTGTAGGCTCCTCATTGTTAAAAACAGTTGATATTAATCAATTTAAAATTTTTGATAAGAATCCAAGCCCATTTTATCCAAATATTACTATGGTTGGTGATGTTAGGGATTATTCTAAATTGGTAAATAGCTTAAAGGATATAGATACAGTTATACTTTTGGCTGCGGAACATCGTGATGACGTTTTCCCTACCTCTTTATATTATGACGTAAATGTAGAGGGCACCAGAAATGTACTAAAGGCAATGGATGTACATAAGATTAAAAACTTAATTTTTACAAGTAGTGTCGCCGTTTATGGTTTAAACAAGGACAATCCAGACGAAAGCCATCCTATAGATCCCTTCAATCATTATGGAAAAAGTAAGTGGCAAGCAGAACAAGTTATTCAGGAATGGTACAAATTAGACAATGTAAACAAAAATATCACCATTTTAAGGCCAACGGTAATTTTTGGAGAAAGGAACAGAGGCAACGTGTATAATTTACTAAAACAGATTTCATCCGGAAAATTTCTAATGGTCGGAAATGGCACCAATAGAAAATCAATGGCATATGTTGGTAATGTTGTGGCCTTTATCAATTCAAAAATTCATGAATCAAATTCCGGGATCAATATTTTTAACTATGTAGATAAACCGGATTTAACAATGGAGGAATTAACACATGTTGTTTCGAAATCTTTGAATATAAAAATACCAACTTTGAAAATACCCTATTCCATAGGTTTATTAGGGGGGTATTTTTTGGATGCACTGGCACTTATAACGAATAAAAAATATGCGATCAGTTCGGTAAGAGTTAAGAAATTTTGTGCTACCACGCAATTTAATGCTGGAAAAATAGAAAATTCATTTACCTCACCTTATACCTTGGAAAAAGGCTTAGAAAGAACACTTAACTATGAATTTTCTGGAAAATCCAAAAGTGATAATATAGAATTTTTTTCTGAGTAAAATTAATGACCAATTGTAATGGACTATCATGAACCTCTCACCACCCGTAATCCAAGGCACGAATAAGCTTATTGGATCCAAAATAAAAACTGAACCCTAGACATGTAAAAATTATTTTGGGGGAGAGGAGAATGGAAAGTATACCCTACTAATGGGATAGTAAAACACCAAAACGGGTCCTGGGACAAATATTAATATAATAGAGTATATAAACCTTTTTTTACTTAACCTAAAAAACGGTAATTTTGCCTTTAAAGTACAACTTACGAATTCTTGTTTATAAGTTGAAAAGGAGCTTTAATTACTAGTGCTATCTGGACTCATATGTCCCTAAGAAAATAGTATAAAAATATTGCGACAAAATGGCTATTGGCAATCCACTTTTTTGGAAGAGGCCAAGAAATAAAATTCCAGGAATAAGATGAGAGAAGCACCCTATAGTGTAGAACATTTAGAAGAAGAATCCTTCCAAATAAAGGAAATTATTCAAAGGTATTTGCGGTTTTGGCCATGGTTTATCCTTGCCTTAATTATAAGTATAGGATTGGGAATTACCTATATGCGTTATGCCCCTATTACTTATAGTTCAACAGCCAAGATTAAGATTATAGACGAATCACAGGAAATGGATATCGCTTCCAGCGCCTTGTCATTACTTGGTGGAGGCTCCAAGATCAATTTGGAAAACGAGATCGAAATTTTAAAGTCCTACCGCATCCTATCCCAGGTGGTCAAGGAACTTAATTTGGATGTATCTCATTATGTGGTAGGTAATGTAAAAACCACCCAGATTTGGGCCCCACCTTTCCAGATTACCAAAAGAATAGAAGCAGATAGCTTACAAGCCCCTAAGCCTTACACCATAATATTAAACGAAGAGGGCATTAAAATTACGGATGCCAATGAAAAAACCTTTACGCCAAATATAAGCGAACCAGAACATCTCATTGATAGTCTTCCCTTTGGTATCCGTATGGTGGGTGGTGCAGATCCTTCCTTTTACAAGGGCATTACTTATAAGGTGGTACTAAGCCCCCTAAAAAGTACCGTTATCCAGCTGGCAAATGACCTTCAAATTCAGGCTACCAATAAGAACAGTGAAATCCTGTCCCTAGCTTTAGAGGGCGTTAGCATGGAAAGGAACGAGGCAATCCTAAATACCCTAATTGAAAAATT
This sequence comes from Arenibacter sp. S6351L, assembly GCF_023016025.1. NCBI lineage: Bacteria > Pseudomonadati > Bacteroidota > Flavobacteriia > Flavobacteriales > Flavobacteriaceae > Arenibacter > Arenibacter sp. S6351L. The sequence continues at coordinate 18,666 of NZ_JALKBB010000047.1, forward strand.
TAACCACGACGGGGTATTGGACCGCCAATTGGTGAGCCAGCGTACCCTGAACTTTATAGACGAACGCTTCCTCTACCTAAGCCAGGAATTAGACTCCATTGAAGGCGGCAAGGAAAGCTTTAAACGCTCCAACAGCCTCTCCTATATAGAGGCCGATGCCGGCATGAGCCTCCAAAGAAAATCGGAAACTGAAGAAGAAGTGATAAAACTGGAAAACCAGATCTCCATTTCCGAAATCCTGAAGGAAACGGTCATCAATCAAAATGATTATAGTCTATTGCCCGCTAATATCGGAATTGAGAATGCCAGCCTTAATAACTTGGTGGTAGGCTATAACGAAGTATCACTGGAACGGGAAAAACTCTTGCCCACCGTGGGCAGCAACCACCCTACCCTTCAGAATCTGAACGCCCAATTGGAGCGCGCCAAGGTCAACATTATAAAATCGGTGAACATCTATGGCACCCAACTAAAAAATACCCTCCAACAATTGAAACGTGAGGAAAGCCGGGCGGGTTCCGTGTTTTCCAGATTACCGGAGAAAGAAAAAATGTTGCGTTCCATAGAGAGGCAACAAAGCATTAAGGAAAACCTCTTTTTACTCTTGTTACAAAAAAGGGAAGAAGCCGCCATTAGTTATGCGGTAACGGCACCTACGGTTAAGGTGGTGGACTACGGCCTTACCAATGACATTCCCGTATCACCTAAAAAGACCGTAGTCTTTGCGCTGTCCTTACTGGCTGGGATGTTCCTACCGTTTGCCGTGCTCTACATCCGCTTTACCCTAGATACCAAAATACGTGAACGTGCCGATATAGAAAAGGTAACCACCGATATCCCCGTAGTAGGCGAAATTCCTTTTTTTAAGGACGTTAAAAAGAAATTGGAATTGAACGACCGTTCCATTTTGGCAGAATCGTTCCGGATTTTAAGTGCCAATGTGGACTACCTTTTAACAGAAAAGAACAATGGTATGGGACAACTGATCATGGTAACCTCTTCCGTTAAAGGAGAAGGTAAGACCCTTGTAGCCCACAACCTCTCCCTGGCCTATGCCAGTCTTAACAAAAAGGTCCTGCTAATCGGTGCCGATCTGCGCAATCCACAATTGCATAACTTCTACAACATCAGTGTCAATCACAAAGGCCTGTCGGACTACCTGAACGATCCCGGGATGAATTGGAAAGATTGTGTTGTTGACAGTGGTTCGGACAACCCTACTTTGCAAATCTGTTTTGGAGGTTCCATACACCCCAATACCCCTCAACTATTTTCCAGTTCCGGCTTTGAAAAGTTCATCACCGCTGCCAAAAAAGAATTCGACTATATTATACTGGACACCGCTCCTACCATGTTGGTCTCGGATACACTTTTGATCTCAAAATTCGCCGATGCTACACTATTTGTAACTCGTGCCGGCCTAACGGACAAGCGCCTCTTGGATTTCTCCAAAAACCTGCACAAAACCAAAAAACTGAAAAACATGGCCTATGTGGTCAACGGTGTGGGCAATGGCAAGGCCAAAGGCTATAACTATGGCTATGGTTATGGGTATGGGAGCGAGAAGTAAGGAGTTATAATGTTTAATGTTATAAAGTTTAATGTTCAAGGTTTAAGGTCTAATGCCCGTCACTTCGAGCCTGCCTACCGGCAGGTAGGTGATTTTATGTAGCGCAGCGCAATAAAATTGTATCGAGAAGACATCCCAGTATTCAGTAAGCAGTGGTCAGTGGTCAGAGCTCTTTAGGCAAAAGCCAATAGTTTCTGTCTTCAACATTATAAACTGACGTCATTGCGAGCTTGCCTAGCCGTTAGGCAGGCATAGCGTGGCAATCTGCTTCTTACAGCAAACAGTTTTCAGTAATCAGCAATTAGTATTGAGAAACTAGAATCTGGAGCCTAGACTAAAGATTTGTGTTGAATGTTCAATGTTGAAAGTT
>NZ_JALKBB010000048.1:0-19541 GCF_023016025.1 Arenibacter sp. S6351L
TCTTCTTCCGTGGTGGAGATGACATGGCCGTAAAGAATTATTGAAGCCTTGGAAATAATTTAGGCCATGGCATCGGTCCCTAAAATCCAACGATTTTAGGGGCCACATAGTGAAGAAGGGTCTTTTCTTTTGTTTCGTTTTCTTTGGACAAGCAAAGAAAATGAAAGAATGATTTTGATAAAAGTTTCATTCGATTATGCCCAATAAATAGAGATAAAATCAAACAAAAAACACACAACAAATCATCTCAATCCCAATTTTCGCAGAAACACAACAATTAAGCATGGTCCCTTTATAGATTAACCACAATATTTGCATAAACACAACAATTGTTCTTGATCCTTTATTATTGACTAAGCCCAAAGTAGGGTAAGGGAATAAAAAAAAACCGCCAACCTCGTTTAAGAAGTCAGCGGTTTTTGGTGCCCACGACTAGATTCGAACTAGCACGTCCTTGCGAACACCACCCCCTCAAGGTGGCGTGTCTACCAATTTCACCACGTGGGCTTGAAAAGTCTTGTTAAAGGACTTTTATGTATGCTTAAATAGTTCTTAAATTTAAGTAATTAGAAACTATTTCAAACAAAAAAAGTTAAGTACGAGACTTAACTTTTTTGTGACCGGGCTGGGGCTCGAACCCAGGACCCTCTCCTTAAAAGGGAGATGCTCTACCAACTGAGCTACCAGGTCAAAATGTGTTGCAAACTATTGTTGTTTGCGGGTGCAAATATAATATCATTTGTTTGTTTTGCAAGGCCTTTTTGAGAAATTTTTAATTTTTTTTGAATTACCATTAAATTAGACCAATTTTACAAAAAATAATAGCGTGAAAATAGTATTGGTAGGGTATATGGGAAGCGGTAAGACCACCATAGGTAAATTGTTGGCTAAGAAATTGAAAATTAGTTTTTTAGATTTGGATGAAGTCATTGAAGAAGGACTGGAAGATTCCATTTCCAACATTTTTAATGGGAAGGGCGAAATTTTTTTCAGGAAAAAAGAACATGAATATTTAAATGAAGTTTTGTCCAAAAACAACAACTTTATACTATCTACTGGTGGTGGAACTCCATGTTATTCTGGAAACATGGACACGATGTTGGAGTTGGCAGATCATGTTTTTTATTTAAAAGTTTCTATTCCTGGACTCGTAAAAAGGTTAATGTTGGAAAAAGAACATAGACCTTTGATCAAAAATTTAGACGATGGGGACCTGCAGGAGTTTATTGGTAAGCATTTGTTTGAGCGCAATAATTTTTACCTTAAAGCAAATCATATTATTGAGTGCGATAATAAGGATCCCGAATCCTTAGTTGTGGAAATACAGGAATTACTCGCTTAGGTACACCGAATCGTTTTTGGCCTTGAATTCTACATTGATATGTTCTTGAAGAGATGTGGAAAGGGAAATTCCTTTATAATCTGCCTTTACAGGGTATTTCTTGTGATTCCTGTTCACCAATACGGCCGTTTTAAGTTGTTTTAATGGGACACGTAGAAAATGATGGACTCCATATATTAAAGTTGTTCCGGAATTGAGCACATCGTCTACCAGGACAACGGATTTATTGGTATATTCCGATTCTGGAATGGAAGTCTTGACGCCACTGGCCAAAGGGTTGGACTTGTCCATGATTACTTTGCACAGAATAATGTTGGCCTCGGTGATCTTCTGAAGTACTGCCTGAATTTTTTTTGCAAAATTTAATCCACCCCCTTCAATCCCGGCTATAATAATTTCGGGTTCATCAACATTGGTCTCATAAATTTGGTAAGCAATACGTTTTATTTTGTGCTGTATTTGCTCATGAGATAAAATTCTATTGGACATAGTCGTTTTTATTTAGATTCAAATATAAAAAAGAGTTCTTTATCCGCTCTCGGTTTTATGGAATTGTATGCGGTTTCCAGAGTCTTAATTTTAAAATGCTCTTTAAAGAGGGACATATATTCGCCTAGGCTACCTCCAAAAGGCGGTCCTGATTCAGTTAGGGGAAAATTAAACAAGAGCCCTACCAGTTTGCCATTGGGTTTTAGCAGTTGCTTCATTTTCTTTACATATTCTGTCCTTAAACTTGGGTCCAAGGCACAAAAAAAAGTTTGTTCCAGGATCAAATCAAAATTATTTAATGACAGATCAAAAAAATTGCCTTCCAGTAGTTGATGTTCCGGAAAATTTGGAATTCTTTTTTTTATGTGTTCCAAAGGCTGTCTTGCTATATCAATGACAAAAACATTGGAAAACCCTTTCTCAACTAAATAAATGAGCTCGTAAGCATTACCGGCACCTGGAATTAGGATTTTTAAGTTCTTATCTGTAAGCTGGTCTATGTAATCCTTTAGAGGGGTAGAAATGTGACCTATGTCCCATCCCATGTCCCCATTCTCATACTTATGTTCCCAAAATTCCTTATTCAGCTTCTTCATCCAAGTATCCATCTATATCCCGTCTGTCTTTCTTTGTAGGTCTTCCGGCACCCTTTTTCCTATAATAATCCTTGGAAAACTTTAACAGCTCATTGTGTTCAAAGGCTTCCTTGGGAGTGGTATCTTTTCGGTAGATGTCCACTAATTTAGCACCTACCCTGCTTTCGGGTACATCCAGTACGGTAAACTCATAGTTGATCTGGTTTTTCCTTACTACAACTTTATCCAAGGGATATACTTCCCTTGACGGTTTTACCACTTGTTCATTGATTCTTATATGTCCCTTTTTGCAGGCCTCCGTAGCTATGTTTCGCGTTTTGAAATAGCGGGTGCTCCATAGGTATTTGTCAATTCGCATAAACTATTGAAAATCTTTGTTAACGTCCTCTACAAAAATAGTTGAAAATTGTATCTTGCGCCCTTTAATTAAGAAATCAATGAAGCCGAAATGGTTATTATGATAATCATTGGGTTGCATCCTGTAATTAAAAGCCAATAAAAATAAACTGATGAATATAAAGAGATTTCTTTTACTTGCTTTAATTTTTTTGACTATCTGGTCCTGTAAAAAGGATGATGGGGATGATTTTGAAGTGATACCTCCCAGACTGCTAAGTGAGGTTATTGTTGAAAATGATGCTGAAATTCAGGCTTATTTAAAGACTCATTTTTATAACTATGAAGATTTTGAGGAACCTATAGATGAAGGTTTCGACTTAAGGATCAGGATAGATACCATTGCTGGTGCTAATGCAGACAAGAAATCCCTGTTCGAAGATGCCCTTACGCAGGTGATAAACATATCTTCCAGTGATTTGGGATTGGATGCGGAAGAAGTTGATATTCCACATACCTTATATTATATAGTTGCTAGGGAGGGCCTAGGTGAAAATCCTACCCCGGTAGATTCTGTATATTTAAAGTATCAGGGTATGCGCTTGGATGGAACTATTTTCGATAGCAGACTGGGATCTCCTGTCTGGTTCGATATGCAGGGATCTGGAGTTTCCGGTAATTCTGGAGTTATAAAAGGATTTAAGGAAGGAATGCCCAAATTTAAATCGGGTGGGGATATAATTGAAAATGGCGATGGTACCTTTACCGTAACCGGAAGTGGGGTAGGTTTAATTTTTATGCCCTCAGGTATTGCTTATTTCAGCGGAAGTGCCCCTGGGGCAACCTATGCACCTTTAATGTTCGAAGTAAACTTAATGGCTGTCAATACTGCCGATCATGATCGGGATGGGGTAAGTACTATTCTTGAAGATTTGGATGGGGATGGTAATCTCTTTAATGATGATACCGATGAGGATGGCCTTCCAAATTATTTGGACACGGACGACGATGGTGATGGTATCCTTACCGAGGATGAATTAGGCGACGCCAATAACGATGGTATTCCCGATTATTTGGATAAAAATATTTGAAATTGAACCATGGGTTCGCTAAATAAAAAATGCCCCTGCAACTGCGGGGGCATTTTTTGTTACTGTAAGGATGTTTTTTTATAGTTTCAAGGCCACACTCAAAATTAATTGGTCTGGTCTAGTGTCTATACGGTCATTGGTAAATGGTCCATCGACTACGGTTACCTCATTTTCGCTAAAACCTCTTTCGTATCTTAGGTCTATTCCAAACTTGCCAAAGGATAGTCCGGCACCTATATTTAGTCCTACGGTAAAATCATTTTCTACATCCCCAATCGTAATACCATCATAATCGGTGTCCAAAATATATTGGAAAGCGGGCCCTACAAAAAGGTTTAATGGTCCAATTAAGTTGATACCTAGCAATACTGGAGCATCCAATTTACTCATAGCCAGACTATTGTTGTCGTAGTCGGATTTTGTTTTGGTGTAGACCAATTCAGGTCTAAGGTAAATTTTATCACCTATGATGCCAAAGATTCCAATGTGGTATCCCACATTTCCTTTAGGGTCTTTGTAGGCGTTTTCTGCGGATTCGAAATAATCACCATTGGCGCCATAGTTAAGTCCGCCCTTAACACCGAATCCTGAACCTTTTTGTGCATGTGCAGTAATTCCCATAAGGGCAATAGCTGCTAATAAAACTGTTTTCTTCATCATACTGTGTTCTTTTAAAATTAGAATACATTGTGCAATTTTAAGCACAACCTTTTTAATTGTTTAACCTAAAAAGAAATTATCTTGACACGAAAAGGTGAGGTAATGGCACAAAAAAACCGCTAAATTCTACCTTTATTGCTGATAAGTAGTTTTAGCAGTTTAGTTGAGTTCTGTTCCATAGTTTTCGCCATTTTCCATGTTAAGAATCCTCATCTCCCTAAAAGGGATCTGATTATTTTCTTTTTAACACACTCACAACGGCGTTCACTATAGCTTTATTGTTTAATCCGTATTTATCCATTAATTGTTCAGGTGTGCCACTTTCTCCAAAAGTATCTTTGGTGGCAACAAACTCCTGTGGTGTAGGGTGCGTGGTAGCAAGGAATCCAGAGATGCTTTCACCTAGTCCGCCTAAATAATTGTGCTCTTCCGCAGTAACTATGCAGCCTGTTTTTTTAACAGATTTTAACACTGCTTCGCCGTCAAGAGGCTTAATAGTATGTATGTTGATGACTTCGGCAGATATGCCTTGTTTTTCTAAATTTTCGGCTGCTATCAACGCTTCCCATACCAAGTGCCCGGTTGCTACGATAGTGACATCCGTTCCCTCATTCAGCATAACGGCCTTCCCAATTTCAAACTTTTGGTCTACAGGGGTAAAGTTGGCCACTTTTGGTCGTCCAAACCTTAGGTAAACAGGACCGTGGTGTTCTGCTATGGCAATGGTTGCAGCTTTGGTCTGATTGTAGTCACAGGTGTTGATGACGGTCATTCCCGGCAACATCTTCATCAATCCCAAATCTTCCAATATTTGGTGTGTAGCACCGTCTTCACCTAGTGTAACCCCTGCATGGGAAGCACAGATTTTTACATTCTTATCGGAATAGGCAATAGATTGTCTTATTTGATCATAGACCCGTCCAGTGGAAAAGTTAGCAAAAGTTCCGGTAAATGGAATTTTTCCGCCTATGGTAAGTCCGGCCGCAATACCCATCATATTGGCTTCGGCGATACCAATTTGGAAGAAACGTTCTGGATTTTCCTCAATAAATTTCTCCATCTTAAGGGAACCTACCAAATCAGCGCACAAAGCAACTACATTTGGGTTGGTTCTACCTAATTCGGCCAGTCCCGCACCAAAACCACTTCTTGTGTCATTTTTACCTTGATCTATATATTTTTTCATCTGTATTTTCTTTAATTATTTTTGGAAATGGTTGTGGATTAGTAATCCCCTAAAGTTTCGGGGTTCTGTGCCAAAGCGGTCGCCAATTGCTCGTCGTTGGGAGCCTTGCCGTGCCATGCGTGGGTGTACATCATAAAATCTACTCCATGTCCCATTACGGTGTGCAATAGAACGCACACTGGTTTTCCTTTTCCAGTTTTACTCTTGGCTTCCTTCATCCCTTTTATAATGGCTTCAAGATCATTTCCTTCCTTGATGTCCACAACATCCCATCCAAAAGCTTCAAATTTCTTCTTAAGGTCTCCCATAGGAAGTACATCGTCCGTAGCCCCATCTATCTGTTGGCCATTGTAATCTATAGTGGCAATAATGTTGTCTACTTTCTTACCGGCAGCATACATAATGGCCTCCCAGTTTTGGCCTTCCTGTAACTCGCCATCACCGTGAAGGGTATAGACCATTTTGGAATCTTTGTTTAGTTTTTTGGCCTGTGCCGCACCCAAGGCCACGGACATGCCCTGTCCCAATGAACCTGATGCGATACGTACACCTGGTAAACCTTCATGGGTGGTAGGATGACCTTGTAAACGCGAATCAATTAATCTAAAGGTATTTAATTCATCAACAGGAAAGTAACCTTTTCTTGCCAAAACACTGTAGAAAACAGGGGATATGTGACCATTGGACAAAAAGAAAAGATCTTCTCCTTTTCCGTCCATGTCAAATTCGTCCTTAAGCTCCATGATTTCATTGTAAAGGGCAACAATAAATTCAGTACAGCCAAGGGAACCTCCTGGATGCCCGGAGTTTACCTTATGAACCATTCTTAGAATGTCCCTGCGAACCTGAACGGTCAAATCTTGTAATTCTTGAAGTTTTGGCATTTTATCTATATTTTTTTAAACTTTTCAAAAGTAATGGCAATCTTTTGGGTACACAAGCAGGAATTATAATATTTTATCAACTATCATTGCCAATAACAGAACTTTATTTTTTTGTTAGGGATTTAATGGCTTTGAGTTGACTATATTTGCGGCTTTAAATAGATTTTTTTGAAATTTACCTTACAACATTCAGACACAAGGACAAAAGCCAGGGCGGCAGAGCTTATTACGGACCACGGTAAGATAGAAACTCCTATTTTTATGCCTGTAGGTACAGTAGCTTCCGTAAAAGGGGTACACCAAAAGGAATTGAGGGAGGAGATAAATCCGGATATTATTTTGGGGAATACATACCATTTGTATTTAAGACCGAAAACCGAAATACTGAAACAGGCAGGAGGGCTTCATAAGTTTATGAACTGGGACCGCAATATTTTAACGGATAGTGGGGGTTACCAAGTCTATTCCTTATCGGATAACAGAAAGATAAAGGAAGAAGGGGTAAAGTTTAAGTCCCATATTGATGGTTCCTATCACGTGTTTACCCCAGAGAATGTGATGGAAATTCAGCGTGTCATCGGTGCTGATATTATCATGGCATTTGATGAATGTACTCCATATCCATGCGATTACAATTACGCGAAGAGATCCATGCACATGACCCATAGGTGGTTGGACCGCTGTATTAAGCATTTGGAAAAAACTCCCTTTGTCTACGATTATGAACAAACTTTTTTTCCTATTGTTCAAGGTTCTACCTATAAGGACCTTAGGAGACAGTCGGCCGAATATATTGCAGGGGTAGGAGCAGAGGGCAATGCCATTGGCGGACTTTCCGTTGGCGAACCTGCTGAGGAAATGTATGCAATGACAGAGGTGGTCTGTGAAATACTACCAGAGGATAAACCTAGATATTTAATGGGAGTGGGTACCCCCATCAATATTTTAGAGAATATTGCCTTGGGGATAGATATGTTCGATTGTGTGATGCCTACCAGAAATGCTAGAAATGGTATGCTGTTTACCGCACATGGCACTATCAATATAAAAAATAAGAAGTGGGAAGACGATTTTTCCCCTTTGGACGAGATGGGCACTACATTTGTAGACCATGAGTATTCCAAGGCTTATCTAAGGCATTTGTTTGCTGCCAATGAGTATTTGGGAAAACAAATCGCTACCATTCATAATTTGGGATTTTATATGTGGTTGGTTCGCGAGGCAAGAAAACATATTTTAGCAGGGGATTTCTATGAATGGAAATCTGTAATGGTAAAACAAATGGATAAACGACTTTAGGTGCTGACCATAATAGACAAATACATACTTAAGCGCTATCTGGCAACTTTTTTTGTGATGCTCTTGCTGTTCGTCCCTATTGGAATTATGGCGAATTTGGCCGAGCAGGTGGGAAAAATGATCGATAACGAGGTCCCATTTCCAGAAATAGCCATGTATTATTTGAATTTCACTTTTGTGATCGGGAATCTCTTGTTTCCAATTTTTCTATTTCTATCCGTAATTTTCTTTACCTCTAAATTGGCCAACAATACCGAAATTGTAGCTATTCTTAGTTCTGGGGTATCTTATTGGCGATTTCTACGTCCCTATTTAATTGGGGCTTCCATAATTGCAATTATCATGTTCTTTATGGGCATGTTTATAGTGCCCAATGCAAGTGTGGGATACAATGAGTTTATTTTCAAATATCTAAAGAAGGGAAAACAGGATAGGGTTACCACCAATATATTTAATCAACTAAATGAGAACGATTATATCTATGTCAGTAGTTTTGATCCGGCCAGACAGATAGGATATAATTTCACCATGGAGCGCTTTAACGAAGAGAACACCTTGGACTTTAAAATATCGGCGGCCAACATACGCTGGATAGAGAAGGATACGGTTTATAGGCTCACTTCGTATGAGAAAAGAAAACTGATTAATAATCAGGAGATTGTGGAAACAAAACGCAGATTGGATACTATTTTCGATTTTAAGATCGATGATCTTACCCCGGTTTCCTATATAGCTGAAACCAAGAATATGTTTGAGCTAAATAAATTTATTGAGACGCAAAAGAGGAAAGGTGCTTCCAATATTAATAGTTATATATTGGTCAAGTATAAACGCTGGGCATTGCCGATTGCTGCATTTATCCTTACCGTTATAGCGGTTGCGGTATCCTCGGTAAAACGCCGTGGAGGTATGGGGGTAAATTTGGCCTTCGGAATAGGGGTGGCATTTATATATATCTTTTTTGACAAGGTTTTTGGGACCCTCGCAGAACAATCTGGATTTTCGCCCCTATGGGCAGTGATCATTCCCAATGTGATGTTTGGGGCCATAGCGTTTTATTTGTTGCAGAATGCCAAACGTTAAGCTCAATAATTATCTTCACCTACATTTTATAGTTTTTGTCTGGGGCTTTACGGCGGTCATTGGCAAGTTGATAACTATTGACGCCCTTCCTTTGGTTTGGTATCGTATGTTGATGGCCTCCCTGATTATCCTGGCCTATATCCTTATTAGGAAATTTCAGTTGAAGGTATCTCCAAAAACACTGTTGATGCTAATTTTGGGTGGAATCGTGGTATCCTTGCATTGGGTTACCTTTTTTATGGCCATCAAAGTTTCCAATGTGTCTATTGCTCTGGCAACAATGTCTACTGGCGCATTTTTTACGGCCTTGTTGGAACCGTTTTGGTATGGTCGTAAAATGGTAGGCTATGAAGTGGTTTTCGGACTAATCGTTATGTTGGGCCTTTATATAATGTTTAGGGTGGAAACGGGCTACTTAAATGGAATACTATTGGCATTGTTGTCCTCCTTGTTATCTGCCACTTTTTCATTGATCAATGGTAAATTAACACAAGAGCAAAGACCTTCGGTAATTTCGTTTTATGAATTGGGAAGTGGTGTCCTATTTTTGTCTATTTATCTGTTGTTTTCCAGTAGTTTTGACCAAAAGTTTTTTCAGTTGTCCTTTAATGATTGGTTGTATATATTTATCCTTGCTTCAGTCTGTACGGCCTACGCATTCATTGCTTCGGTAAAGATTCTGAAATATATTTCTCCATATACGGTAATGTTGACCAACAATTTGGAGCCGGTCTATGGAATAATATTGGGAGTTCTCCTTCTTGGGGACAGTGAAAAAATGAAACCGCTTTTCTATGTCGGGGCACTATTGGTATTGATAACGGTGGTGGCAAACGGGATTTTGAAAAATAGAAAAAAATTAAAAAAAACGACTAATGGGTTACCTTCCCATTAAAGTTTTATATTTGCTCGTTGAAAAGAGCTAAACCTATAAACCTATGGAGTATTTAGATTTTGAACTGCCAATTAAAGAGCTGGAAGAGCAATTGGATAAGTGCATGATAATCGGTGAAGAGAGTGAAGTTGATGTTTCTGAGACATGTAAACAAATAGAAAAAAAACTCGTTGAGACCCGAAAGGAAATATATAAGAATCTCACCGCATGGCAAAGGGTGCAGTTGTCAAGGCATCCTAACAGACCCTATACCTTAGATTATATAAGGGCCATTTGCGGGGAAACTTTTTTGGAATTACATGGAGATCGTAATGTCAAGGATGACAAAGCAATGATTGGCGGCCTTGGTAAAATTGGGGATCAGAGTTATATGTTCGTTGGTCAACAGAAAGGTTATAATACCAAAACAAGGCAATTGCGGAATTTTGGGATGGCCAACCCTGAAGGCTACAGAAAAGCATTGCGTTTAATGAAGTCTGCCGAGAAGTTTGGCATTCCCGTAGTATGCTTAATAGATACTCCAGGGGCATATCCCGGTATTGAGGCGGAGGAAAGAGGTCAAGGAGAGGCAATTGCAAGGAATATCTTGGAAATGACCCGCCTAAAGGTTCCTATTATCGTTGTTATTATTGGTGAAGGTGCTTCTGGAGGTGCATTGGGTATTGGTGTAGGGGATAAGGTGTTGATGTTGGAAAATACCTGGTACTCTGTTATTTCGCCAGAATCCTGCTCTTCCATTCTTTGGAGAAGTTGGGAGTACAAGGAAATTGCAGCGGAGGCCTTAAAGCTAACGGCAACGGACATGAAGAAAATGAAATTAATAGATGAGATTGTTCGTGAACCGGTAGGAGGTGCCCATGCCAACAGGGATAAGACTTTTGAGATCGTAAAAAATAAAATTTCCTCGCATTATGAGGAATTAAAAAAGTTATCACCAAAAGAATTGGTAAAAAACCGAATGGATAAATATGCCAATATGGGGGTATTTAATGGATAGTATCCCTTTTTGTCAAGGTAAAAAAAACTGGAGCGGAAATTCTCCGGTTTTTTTTTGCTTATGAACAAATTTCGTAACTTATCAACAGGCATATTGTTGAACAACTGTTAATATCCCAAATCTCTTTTTAATTCTTATTTATATAATTTAGCACTCATGGAAAAAACGAACCCCATTATTGGTCATCGAATAGACAAGTCGACCATCATTAGCCTTGAGAAGGGAAAAATCCCCCCTCAAGCTGTTGATTTAGAGGAAGTTGTACTCGGTGCGATGATGATCGACAAAAAGGGGGTCGATGAAGTAATAGATATCCTACATCCTGAAGTCTTTTATAAGGATGCCCATAGATATATCTACGAAGCCATTTTTAAGTTGTTTGAAAATTCTGAACCGGTGGATTTATTAACCGTTTCGTCCCAATTGAAGAAGGATGGTCGGTTAGAGAGTGCCGGAGGCGATTTTTACCTGATAAAATTAACCCAAAAAGTAGCTTCTTCCGCGCACATTGAGTTTCATGCGCGTATTATCCTTCAGAAATTTATCCAGCGTAGTCTAATCAAGATTTCAAATGAAATTATCGAAGAAGCCTATGAGGATGCTACAGATGTGTTCGACTTATTGGACACCGCTGAATCCAAATTGTACGACGTTACCCAGGGTAACTTGAAGCGTTCTGCTGAAACCGCCCAGAATTTGGTGATACAGGCGAAGAAGAGAATTGAAGAAATTGCAGGTAAGGAAGGACTAAGTGGTATACCGTCCGGTTTTGACAAATTGGACAAACTAACTTCAGGATGGCAGCCCAGTGACTTGGTTATCGTGGCAGCCCGTCCAGGTATGGGTAAAACGGCCCTTACCCTGTCCATGGCCAGAAATATTGCAGTAAACTCCAATATTGGGGTAGCCTTCTTTTCCTTGGAAATGTCGTCTGTGCAATTGATTACCAGATTGATATCCTCGGAGACGGGCCTGTCTTCCGAAAAATTAAGAACAGGGAGGCTGGAGAAGCATGAATGGGAACAATTGAACGTTAAGGTTAAGGCCTTGGAGACCGCACCCTTGTTTATTGATGATACCCCTTCGCTATCCATTTTTGACCTTCGGGCAAAAGCAAGGCGTTTGGCTTCACAGCACGATATTAAGATGATCATTATTGATTATTTGCAGTTGATGACGGCAGGAGGAAGTCAAAAAGGAGGAAACCGTGAACAGGAAATATCTACCATATCCAGGAACCTCAAGGCCCTGGCCAAGGAATTGAACGTGCCTGTTATAGCCCTGTCCCAGTTATCGCGAGCGGTGGAGACCAGGGGTGGTAGTAAGCGACCAATTTTATCGGATTTGAGGGAATCTGGAGCAATTGAGCAGGATGCGGATATTGTTTCCTTTATCTACAGACCGGAATATTATAAGATTGATGAATGGGATGATGAAGAGCGCTCGCCAACTGCCGGACAAGCCGAATTTATTGTGGCAAAGCATAGAAATGGTGGTTTGGAAAATATCCGACTCAAGTTCCTTGGGCATTTAGGTAAATTTGACAACTTGGATGATTTTGATTCTCCTTTTGAATTTCAGTCGAAAATGAACGCCGATGATGATAATCCCTTCATTACCAAAAACCTTCCGAATGCCAACGAAGCCTTTGGTAGTTCCATGAATGATGATTCCATGCAGGATGATAACGATGTACCGTTTTAACGGTGATAAATTGGTTCATTTTATAGCTTATTCTTTTGGCTTTTTGGTGATTGGCTCTGAAATAGTAGCTTATGCTATGCTCTAAGTAATAGGTGATTTTGAAAATTTTAACCCTATTTCAAAACTGAAATATCAATTTTCCAGTATCTTTGGGAAGATGCACATTAGATATCGGTACATGCAAAAGTGTTTTTTCTCCCTTTTCTTTATTTTATTTTCTATACTGGAAATTTCGGCCACGTCCATACTTATTCCTATGGATGCTGAAAGTCAGAAAAACCATTTAAAGGCTTACGGAATTACCTATTGGGTATTGACCAAACAACAAAAAGTACAGTGGCTGTTAAATTATAGGGGAGGATCTTTTTTGTTACCGGATGGGGAAAACATTCGTCGGGAATGTCAGATAAGGGGAGTATCTTTTGAGATTGTTTCAGATTCCCAGACCCAAGTTATTTTAGAAGAAATTGCTAGCCCTTCACAGAACCAAGAAGCGGTAATTTTAGAGAAGGCTCCAAAAATAGCGGTTTATTCCCCTAAGGATAATTCACCTTGGGACGATGCTGTTACTATGGTGCTTACTTATGCCGAAATTCCTTATGATCAAATTTATGATGAGGAAGTTTTGGAGGACAAATTGGTGTTATATGATTGGCTGCACTTGCACCATGAAGACTTTACGGGGCAATACGGGAAGTTTTATGGGGCCTATAGGGCAGCTCCATGGTATATAGAAGGTAAACAGCAGGCAGAGGCATTGGCTTTAAAGTTGGGGTTTAATAAAGTTTCAGAAGAAAAGCGGGCTGTAGCACTAAAAATAAGAAATTATGTTATAGGAGGCGGGTTTATGTTTGCTATGTGCTCTGCCACTGATAGTTTTGATATAGCCTTGGCTGCGGACGAGGTGGATATATGCGAGCCAATGTTCGATGGAGACCCATCGGACGCTAATTATCAAGCTAAGCTGGACTATGGGAAAACTTTTGCCTTTACCAACTTTATACTGGAGCGCAATCCGTTGCAATACGAATTTTCTTCCATAGATATGACGATGAAACGGGGTAATGTACCTAAGGAATCCGATTATTTTTCTTTAATGGATTTCTCTGCAAAATGGGACCCTGTGCCTACAATGCTATGTCAGAACCATACAGCCTTGGTCAAAGGATTTATGGGGCAGACCACTGCATTCGCCAGGGAAGAGATTAAACCTACGGTCTTGATTTTGGGGGAAAATAAAATTAATGGGGAGGCCAGATATATTCATGGCATTAAAGGAAAGGGATTCTTTACTTTTTATGGGGGACACGATCCGGAAGACTATCAGCATAGGGTAGGGGATCCTAAGACAGAATTGGAGCTGCATCCTACCTCTCCCGGTTATCGCCTTATTCTAAACAATGTATTGTTTCCTGCAGCCCAGAAAAAGAAACAGAAAACCTAATATCGAATAGGGATCAAGACCGCATGGTGGTCTTAGGGGAATTAATTGTTTTGAACCCAAATGTAGATAATCCGCCTGTGTAAAACAGCAGGTTATTTAAAGATTCAATAGCTTTTCCAAAACAGTCTCCACGCCGTATTCATCATTGCTCTTGGTCTTAAAATTTGCTGCCGCGGCAACATTGGGATGGGCATTGGCCATCGCAAAACTAAAATCGGCCATTGCCAACATTTCCAGGTCATTATTGTAATCCCCAAAAACCATGGTCTCCTGTCTGCTAATCCCATACTTTTCTTGAATATGTTGCAGCGCATAACCTTTGTTGGCATTCATATGGGAAATATCCAACCAATTTTCTCCGGAAACTTTGACTTTTAATTCGGATTCTAAATGATTTACCAAAGGATAAATGTACTTTTCAGAACTTTCAAAATGATAAATAGCTATTTTTAAGACTTCGCCATCAAAGGAAGCAATGTCGTTTAGAATGCTAAACTCGGAATAATATTCCCTTAATTTACTTACAAAATCATCGGAATTTCCATTGATATAGGCATTGTTCTTTCCGCATAGTACTGGATGTATGCCCTCAACATTCCTTAATAGTCCCATAGTATTCTTAATGGTGGTTTGGTCCAAAGGGGTAGCCAATAATTCCTGGTCCTGCTTTTTAACAAAAGCTCCATTTTCTGCCACAACTATGATATCCTCTTTAATGGAATCCAACTTGTCCACTATACTGTTATATTGCCGCCCACTTGCAGCAACAAACTTAATGTCCCTTTTTTTTAATTCTTCAAATAATTGGAAGAATTTGCTACTTACTTCATGCTTGGAGTTCAATAGGGTGCCATCCATATCGGTGACCACCATTTTTACCTTTGATAGATCCATTCAATTAAATTAAGATGCAAAGGTATTTGATATTGACCTAATTAATGGCCTTCTTACATAAAGTTTCACATTTCTTAATATTTGTCGAAATTTGAATAAATTCCAAATACCAATTGCTATGCTGTTTTATCAGAAAGAATTACGTTTAAAGGCTTATAATAGGGGTTTCCATTTAATTACAGGCACAATACTGGAGCACCTTCCCCATATAAAAACGATTCAAACAGGCATGTTGCAGGTATTTATAAAGCATACGTCAGCTAGCCTTACTATTAATGAAAATGCGGATTCCACCGTAAGGGCCGATTTTGAAAGTCACATGAATATCCTGGTTCCGGAAAATGCGCCCTATTACCTCCATGATTATGAAGGTTCGGACGACATGCCTGCGCATATAAAATCCTCCTTGATGGGAGCCTCCGTACAGATACCCATCAGCAATGGGAAATTAAATTTGGGAATTTGGCAGGGTATCTATTTGTGCGAACATAGGAATAATGCCAGTGGTCGCAATTTGGTGGTAAGCTATTTTGGAGTTTAGCCAACTGCGTTTTATTTAGTAAATTAGTGTATTATACATTTTAATGAATAGGATATGGCTACAAAAGATATGATTTTAGATAAAATACAGATCCTGATCACCAACAAATTTAAAACACCAGAGGAGGCTTATAGCTTTTTTGATGAGGATGGAGATGGTAAACTTAAGAAAAGCGAGATTGTTGAATTGCTGAAAAAGGCGGAAATAAGTGGATTTTTGAGGGGAATCGTTTCTTCTAAGTTAATTGAAGGTTATGACAAATCTGGCGATGAGTTGATAGATTGGGAAGAATTTAAATCGGCTATCAGTAAGATTAAAACGACCTGATAACGGTTGGTTTTGAGTTGGATATTCCTGAAGGTTTTGAACTAAGCATAAAAAAAAACCTGTTCCAAATGGAACAGGTTTTTTCTTATAAGCGAGATAAGTTTATTAATTTATTTTACTTTGTTCACAATAGCTTTGAAAGCCTCTGGGTGGTTCATGGCCAAATCCGCCAATACCTTACGGTTTAGCTCTATGTTGTTGGCTTTTACCTTGCCCATAAACTGGGAATAGGACATTCCGTGCAATCTGGCACCAGCATTGATACGGGTAATCCATAGGGAACGGAAATTTCTTTTCTTGTTTCTACGATCTCTGTAAGCATATAACATTGCTTTTTCAACCGCATTTTTGGCTACTGTCCAAACGTTTTTACGTCTTCCAAAGTATCCTTTGGCCTGCTTCATTACCTTTTTTCTTCTGGCTCTGGAAGCAACTGAATTTACTGATCTTGGCATAATTTTAATTGTTTTTTGTAGTAGGCGATCCTTTAATGTAGAATACTTTTACTGCCTAACTCCAGGGTTAATAATTACCGTTGGAACTATTACTTTAAACGCAATTGTTCCTTAATACTGTTAACATCCGCCTCGTGAACTAATCCAGAGTGGGTTAACGCTAGCTTACGCTTTTTAGACTTCTTCGTTAGAATATGGCTCTTAAAGGCGTGCTTTCTTTTAATTTTACCACTACCGGTAAGCTTAAATCGCTTTTTGGCACTGGATTTTGTTTTCTGTTTAGGCATTTTCTTCCTATTTATTAATTTATCTCGCTTACTATCTTTATGCTAAAACATATTTAGCATTTTATTTTTGTAACCAAAGCCATACGGCATAGGTTATTTTTTAGTTTTTGGGGCAATGAACATAGTCATACGCTTACCCTCAAGTTTAGGCATTTGTTCCACTTTGCCCAAATCTTCCAATTCGGATGCCAACTTAAGTAATAATATCTCTCCTTGGTCCTTATAAACAATGGAACGACCTTTGAAGAACACATAAGCCTTTAGCTTGGCACCATCTTTTAAGAATTTTTCTGCGTGTTTCTTCTTAAACTCATAATCGTGATCATCCGTTTGTGGACCAAACCTTATTTCTTTTACGATTACTTTGGTGGCTTTGGCCTTCATGACCTTTTCCCGTTTCTTCTGCTCGTAAAGAAATTTCTTGTAATCTATTATTTTACAAACAGGGGGATCGGCTTTAGGAGAAATTTCTACTAAATCCAATTCCAGTTCCTCTGCTTTCGCCAAGGCTTCGCGGGTGTTGTATACACCTACCTCTATGTTGTCGCCTACCAACCTAACTGTGGGCGATGAAATATTTTCATTGATGTTGTGCGGGTTTTTGTTTTCCCTCCTAGGTTGGGGCCTAAATCTTTTTCTAATTGCTATGACGTAATCTTTTTAGTTAAACTTTTTTTTAAAACGACTTTAAGGTACTGTTTATTTCATTTAATACCAAGTCGGAAAATGCTTTTACGGATATGGCGCCTAAATCTTCACCGCCATGTCTCCTGATTGAAATGGTTTCCTCTTTTTCTTCATTCTCCCCTACAATCAGCATAAATGGGATTTTATTCATCTCTGCTTCACGTATTTTCTTGCCTACCGTTTCATTTCGGTTATCAATGAGGGCGCGAATGTCGTTATTTTCCAAGGAATTTAAAACTTTTTGGGCATATATTTCATGTTTTTCGCTGACAGGGAGTATAATAACCTGCTCCGGCATCAGCCAAAGTGGAAAATTACCGCCTGTATGTTCCAGCAATAATGCAATGAAACGTTCCATACTTCCAAAGGGGGCCCTGTGGATCATTACCGGTCTATGCAATTCATTGTCACTACCTTTGTAGGTAAGGTCAAAACGCTCCGGTAAGTTGTAGTCTACCTGAATTGTTCCCAATTGCCAGTTCCTGCCAAGGGCATCTTTTACCATAAAATCCAACTTGGGTCCGTAGAACGCAGCTTCACCACTTTCTATGACAAAATCGAGACCTTTTTCTTTGGCTGCATTTATAATGGCATTTTCTGCTTTTTCCCAGTTTTCTACAGATCCAATATATTTCTCCGGTTTTTCCAAATCCCTTACGGATACTTGGGCCGTAAAATTACCAAAGCCCAACGATCCCAATACATATAAGGTTAGGTCAATAACGTTTTTAAACTCATCCGCCAATTGGTCCGGAGTACAGAAAATGTGTGCGTCATCCTGTGTAAAGCCACGTACCCTGGTAAGGCCATGTAATTCTCCACTCTGTTCATATCGGTAAACAGTTCCGAATTCTGCATATCTTTTTGGAAGTTCCCTGTAGCTAAATGGTTTGGTGTTGTATATTTCACAGTGATGTGGACAGTTCATTGGCTTCAACAAGAACTCCTCATCTTCTTTTGGAGTCTTGATCGGTTGAAAGCTGTCTTCCCCGTATTTGGCATAATGCCCAGAGGTTACATAAAGTTCCTTTTGTCCGATATGCGGGGTAACCACCATTTCGTATCCGGCTTTCTTCTGTGCTTTCTTTAAAAAATTCTCCAAGCGCTCCCGTAAAGCAGCTCCTTTTGGAAGCCATAAAGGGAGGCCTTGTCCTACTTTTTGAGAAAAGGTAAACAGTTCCAGTTCCTTGCCCAATTTTCTGTGGTCCCTTTTTTTGGCCTCTTCCAGTAGTTCCAGGTACTCGGTAAGTTCTTTCTGTTTCGGAAAGGAAATACCATAAACCCTGGTCAACTGGTTGTTTTTTTCGTTCCCTCTCCAATAGGCACCGGCTACGCTCAATATTTTAATAGCCTTTATAATACCGGTATTGGGTATGTGTCCTCCTCTACATAGGTCGGTGAAGGTGTCGTGGTCACAGAAGGTAATGGTACCGTCCTCCAGATTTTCAATAAGTTCTACCTTATATTGGTTCCCTTGGGATTGGTATAGTTCCAATGCTTCTGCCTTTGTGGCGGAGCGCATCTTAAAATCGTGTTTTCCTCTGGCAATTTCCAAGGCTTTCTTTTCAATTTCCGGAAAGTCCTTTTCGGAAATGGTGCCTTCGGCCAAATCTACATCATAATAAAATCCGTTATCAATGGCTGGTCCAATGGTCAGTTTTACACCGGGGTACAATTCTTCAAGAGCTTGTGCCACAACGTGGGAGGTGGAATGCCAAAATGCAGTTTTTCCTTCTTTGTCGTTCCAACTATATAGGATAAGGGATCCGTCCTCCTTTAGTGGAGTTATGGTTTCAACGGTGACCCCATTAAATTTTGCGGAAATAATATTTCGCGCCAAACCTTCACTTATGCTTTTGGCTACCTCTAAAGGTGTTGTTCCTTCGGCATATTCTCTAATGCTCCCGTCGGGTAAAGTTATTTTGATCATGCTTTTTTGTCGTAATAAGTGTGCAAAGATAACATCTAGTATTTATGTTGGCAATATATAGGAACGATTTTATGCTTATACATATAATAGGATAGTTGTTTGGCGTTCCCTCCATTTGTCGGGCCGGGTGCTCCGCTGTATCCCTTGCCCTGCTTCGGGGATGCCGCTCGGCCCCCTAACGCTGTCCGCAGTAATTTTAACGGGCCTTTGTTTTGTTGTTATCGGAAAAAGCGTTAAATTGTTTTCCCTTTTTCGGGGTCGTTGCGTGTTGCAAGGTGCTTGTTGACAGCGGGTTGTGCGCGCCCTTTAAAAAAAGGCAAAAAAAAGTTTCAAAAAATCCTTGTGGATTTAAAAAAGGGTGGTAGATTTGCACCCCGCTAACGAAGGAATTACGGAGTCGGCGGAAAGGGTGTT
>NZ_JALKBB010000049.1:0-18289 GCF_023016025.1 Arenibacter sp. S6351L
AAAGACCGTTTCGGGGAAGAATTCTTCCCCGAAACGACCAATATTAAAGAAAAATTGTTGAATTTAGAGATGTCCTAAAAAGGGTAAGGCTACATGGTGAAATCCGTATTTAATAATTTAAAATCCCTTCAACCAAAAAACAATTTTACTATTGGTATTTTCGATGACCTTACCAACTTAAGTTTATCGTACGCCGAAGAATTCAAAATCAATATAGAAACTTACCAAGCATTATTCTATCAACATCAATCATTAAATAATAAAAACAAGTTCAATTGTGTGTCAGAACTGATTGGAAACACAACAGAACAGTACGTTCAATCGTATTCAGAAGGCGATTATAAAAAATCAGAATCCAGAAATGTGATGCATTTACGACTAGATTCAAAACCCATTAAAGCACCTTATTTAATTAATAATGCCGATTTTATTGTTTGCCAAAATGAGTACTTCATTGTAAATGACAATGTGTTAAAAAACATAAGACAAAACGGAACACTTTTGGTTGCAACTTCACTTCGGACCAATGCATTTTGGCAGACACTTCCTGTAGCAATTCAGGAACAAATTATCAAAAAAGAGATAACGCTTATTATTGTGGATAGTAATAATTTAAAAGAAAGTTATAACATTGAAAAACATTCAATTTCTTCTCTTCAAGCTTGTTTTCTTGCCTTAATAAATGAACTTACTGAGAATTCTACTTTAGCAGAAATAAAAAAGCAATTCATAAAAGTTGATACTTCAATTCAAACGAATTTTGATACGATTTCAATTGAAGATGATAAAGATTTTACAACGACACTTTTAGGTAAATTATTAGCAAATAATGGAAATAAAGTCTCTGTAAGCGAATTGCCAGTTGATGGCACATATCCAACGAATACTTCAGTTTATAACCCAAATACAAACACGACGACGATACCTAAATGGAATCCAAATAGTTGTACCCAATGTGGTGCTTGTAGTATGGCATGTCCACAAAGTGCCATAAGAATGAAAGTATTTGAAGATGAAAATTTAGAAGAAGTTCCGCAAGGTTTCAAATCTGTAATTTCAAACGATTTTGACTTAATGAATTTTACTATTCAAGTTAATTCTAACCAATGCAATGCATGTAATAATTGTATTGATGCCTGTTCGGAAAAGGCATTATTTATGGCAGATAAGTCGGATTTAAATAATGAATATTGGAGATATTTTGATACCCTTCCAAAATTGGATAGGACTATTATTGATACTTCTAAAGTTAGTCAGCAACAACTACAAGAACCATTATTTGAATATTCAAATGGAGATGATGGTTGTGGTGAAGCCCCATATTTTAAATTATTATCACAATTATTTGGAGACAGACTGTTAATTGCTAATGCCACAGGTTCAAGTTCAATTTTTGGTGCAGCATTACCAACAACACCTTGGGCAAAAAACAAAGCAGGAAAAGGTCCTGTATGGTCAAATTCATTATTTGAGGATAATGCGGAATTTGGTTTAGGGTTTAGATTATCATTAGACCAACAAGAATACGAAGCAAGAACTTTGCTTAAAAAAATGATGGAATTCCTTGATTTTGATTTAGTACATGATATTATCACAGCAAAACAACATTCAGAAATTGAAATTATTAAACAGCAAAATAGAGTAACGCAACTAAAAGAAATTCTTAATAAAATTAAAACTAGTGATGCCGATGAACTTAATCGTTGTGCAGATGCTTTAGTTAAGAAAAGTGTTTGGTGTGTTGGTGGTGATGGTTGGGCATACGATATTGGTTTTGGAGGTTTGGACCATGTTATTGCATCTGGTAAAAACGTAAATATTCTAATTTCGGACAACGAAGTGTATTCCAATACAGGTGGGCAAATGTCTAAGGCAACACCATTTGGAGCATCAGCTAAATTTGCCCATTTAGGCAAAGCAAAACAAAAAAAAGATTTAGGATTAATGGCAATGACTTATGAGGATGTTTATGTGGCTTCAGTTGCAATGGGCGCAAACCAAGAACAAACATTAAAGGCTTTTAAAGAAGCCGAATGTTTTGATGGTCCATCAGTAATTATAGCCTATTGCCATAGTAATTCTCATGGTATTGACATGAGAAATCCAAGTCAGTATCATAAAGCAGCAGTTGCATCTGGCCAATGGTTGCTATATAGAAATGACCCAAGAAAATTGAAATCATTTCAGCTCGATTCAAATCAACCAACACTAAAAATTGAAGATTATTTAAAAATGGAAAAACGATTTGATAGATTGCTCAAATCAACAAATAACCAATTAATAAATAAACTACAGATCAATATAGACAAGCGTTTTCAAAAATATAAATCCTTGTCATATTCATGAAAATAAAACCTAAAACCATAGAAAAAGGTGATTAAACTTTAGAAAAAGCAATCGTTATTCTACTCTCAGAAGGAATTGTAGTAGAATATTTAGACACTTTGTTTGAAAATGATATAGAAGCTATCCTGTATAATTATACCCATAAATCGTTAGTGATTACACTTGGAAAGATTTATAAAGGGCTTAATGAAATTAAAGAATTCATGTGTTAATTGATTAAGCATTTCTTTATAAAAAGTACTGTTTTAGTACATGATAATATGGCTATTGAAAACGAAATAGTTCATATTGTTTAGCATGAGCGCGCAACAACATCAAGCTTATCAATGGCATCAGACACCTTTTTTATAAAAGACGAATAAATCAGGAAACTTACCTTTATATGCCAATTAAACAATACATATAAATACTAAAAAAATATTTTAGCTAAAGGGATTTTTTATTTACCTCTTCTCTTAATGCAAAATACTTGCGCAAACAACATTTCACTTCTTTTAAAATTTTGTGTAATTCATTTAAGAAGTAATTAAAACTAAACTTCCGCAAATAAATATGATGACCTATTGAAACAAATAAAATAAAAGCTAGTGGACAACAATGTGTATATTTAACCGGCCCGACAGAGTCGTTCCTGTCCTTGCCAGCACGGGCGGACTGGCGGGTTACTTGGTCACTGCCGACTTACGAACATTCCTGAGGAATATTCTATCTGTAATTTATTTGCTAAATTAGGTGCTTAACCACGTAACTAATCATAAACGTGACATAGCAATAATTTGAAAAAAACAAACTACAAAACAATACTTCTAGCTTATATTCCAATCGGAATTATACTTTTTTTTATTCTAAAATCGGAACTAAGTACAGGATTTAGAGGATTTCTTGACTTTGGAAAGTATACTATCTTTTTGGTTAGTGGAATCATAGTGTTTATTTACACTATAATAAAACAAGGGATAAGAATTAAGAAAAAAGTTGAAGTTACAGAAGCCAAAATTATTATAATCCTACTTTTAATTTCTACTTTTTTAGCCATTGGCTCATTATATATTCCAGACTATTTATTTTACTAAAACTAAAAATACCTTATTATTACTTCCTATAATTTCAGAACAGAATTTAAACAACTAAGTTTTAAAACCACATTTATAAAAATTTAAAATGAACGATTTAATAATCTTGGATTTATTTTGGGACAGACAACTTGTAAAAGATAAATCAGGCAAAGAATTTGAAATTTTTAGAGGGAAAGATTATGATCATGAATGGGTAAATTTAGGTAACGGATATTCAAAAGATAACAATTGTATTTATTATTATGATGACACTTGTTTTGAACAATATCTGAACAAGATTGATATTGCCAGCTTTAGTTTAATTGAAGCAAATGAAGCTGAAAACACCATTTATTTTAAAGATAAAAACGCTGTATATCTAAAAAGTTATATGTGTGGTTTTACAATCTTACCAGAGGCAAGTCCAAACAATTTTCGCATTATAGATATTGATAATGGCTACTTAACTTCTGGTGAATTCGATTACTGGTATGAATCTAAATTACCTTATGCCCTTTCTGAAATGACGCCTATCAATGAAAGCTACCAAAGAGTAGGCGATTCCATTTTCTTTGCACATACCATAAAAATGACTTGTGATGTTAATACCTTTGAACAAGTTCACCCAAAAGTTGCAACAGTATTTAAAGACAAAGGAAATCTGTATTTTAAAAATGAAATAGTAGAAGGCGCTAATCCTGCAACTTTTCACTTTTTAGAAGACTGTATAGGTAACAATTCCCCTTATTATTTAGAATGTGATATTCATTTTTATGCTAAGGATGACAAACAGGCCTACTTTGTAAACGAACCTTTTGGAATTAAGATCATAAAGACTAAAGATTTGGAAAATTTTAGGTTTGAAGTGATAGATGAAATTGGATATGGAAGAGACTCTAATTACAGATATGAAAAAGGGAGAAGAAAAAAGGTAAAATAACTATGGCAACACCGAATATAAATAATGGCTTAAACCTTAACTGGTTAACTATAATTAGTCTTCTACAAATTGTGTGAATTGTTTTGCAAAAGAACAGAACAAACCACGCCACTAGAGATATACAAATGCTTTAGAGTCAATTTGAACCAAATAATATGAAAAAGAAATTCTTAATTTTAACAATACCATTGATAATCTTGACGATAATTACAGGATGTAAATCTGAAAAGTCGGAATACGACAAAATGGTTGAATTTGGACAAAAATATACAGATGCCTGGAATAGTAAACAACCGGAGGGAATGGCTCATTTTATGCCGAAGATGGTATCCTAACTGTAAATAATGGAAAGCCGGCAGTTGGAAGTAAACAATTAGCAGAAACTGCTCAATCCTATATGGAAGCTTTTCCTGATATTGAATTAACTATGGACAGTTTAACAGTCGAGAGCGGAAATTACAGATATTATTGGACATTTAAAGGGACAAATACTGGACCTGGCGGAACTGGAAATAAAGTTGATTTTAACGGATTTGAAGAATGGACAATGAATGACCAAGGCCTTATAAAAAAATCAATCGGAACTTATGATGCGGAGGAATATCAAAGACAACTAGAAGGAAAATAAAAAACCAGCTACCAACATCGTTTATAATTAACCAGCCCCACAGAGTCGTTCCTGTCCCTACCGGCACGGGCGGACTGGCGGATTGCTAATTTAAGTGCTTAAAACACCCAACTAACTATATACAAACGCGTTATGTGCAATTGACAATACCTTAAATCGTTCTTGACAGATGATTGCTCACCTCCTAAGCTTCCTTTTTTCCTGTTGCTTAAGCTATCCCTCACTTTTGGTGTAGATAAATGTGATGTAGTTTAAAATGATAAGGACGTATCCTTTTGAAAAATATTTTCCCTTGTAACTGATAGATTAACTTGATGCCTTCGTATCACGATTTTAAAGAAATATGAGCAATAACGATAAAGAGCACTTCCAAGAGAACAGTCCCTTTTATTTCCCTTTAGAAGTTACCCCAAGAAAAGGGCTACTACCAATATCACGGGAAGACTATGAAAACAAGCCCAGTGGTGACATCTTTGGTAAAATACAGGATGCCGGGATGAAGTGGAATCCTGGAGATGTAAATCAATCGGAATTCCTTATAATGAGTACTGCGGGAGGATTAAAGAACGGTGAAGAGACCCTGGCACTGGGCATGCACTCAGGACATTTCGAATTGGGGGATGCCGCAAAAGTTGCTGCAAGTGCTTTCAAAAACCTCTTTACCAAACCCTATTATGTATCTGTATCCGATCCGTGTGATGGACGTACTCAAGGCACTACAGGCATGATGAATTCATTGGCCTATCGCAATCATGCCGCCACAGTTTTAGGAGATTTAAGACGCTCTTTGCCCAATCGCAAAGGCGTTATGGGCATCGCTACTTGTGACAAAGGCCTACCCGCGATGATGATGGCATTGGCTAATGAATCCAATTTACCAACGATTATCATGCCCGGCGGAGTTACATTAATCGCCAAAGGAATCAAAGATTTGGGTTCGGTACAATCATTACCATCGCTTGTTTCCCATAAAGAAATATCATTGCAAGAGGCACAATCCCATGGATGTGCTTCTTGTGGGACACCAG
Organism: Arenibacter sp. S6351L; assembly: GCF_023016025.1. NCBI lineage: Bacteria > Pseudomonadati > Bacteroidota > Flavobacteriia > Flavobacteriales > Flavobacteriaceae > Arenibacter > Arenibacter sp. S6351L. Next base: position 5,998 of record NZ_JALKBB010000049.1, read on the forward strand.
GTGGAGGTTGTCATTTTTTGGGAACGGCGGCCACCTCCCAAGTCGTTGCGGAAGCATTGGGAATGGCATTGCCACATTCGGCATTAGCCCCCTCTGGAGGGAAGATTTGGTATGCCCTTGCTAAAGATTCAGCCATTGCTCTGGTAAATCTGGCAAAAAACAATATATATACCAGTCAGATCCTCACTCAAGATGCCGTGTACAATGCTATGGTAGTACATGCTGCTTTTGGCGGATCTACTAACCTCTTACTGCATATCCCTGCTATAGCCCATGCAGCGGGACTACCCATGCCTACTCGAGAAGAATGGGAGAATATTAACCGAAAAACGCCACGATTGGTCAATGTGCTCCCAGCGGGGAAGTACTCCACAGCACACGTATATGCTGCTGGAGGAGTACCAGAGGTAATGTTACATTTGCGAAAATTAGGGCTACTCAAAGAAGATTGCCTCACTGTTACAGGCAAAACACTGGGCGAAAATTTGGATGTCTGGGAGCAGGGCGGCAAAATGTTCACTTGGGAAGCAGAGAATAAAAGAAATAGACGTCAACAAGTACGTTTTAACCTCCAGACCTTTAATCCTGATGCACATCCTGATAAAGTGATACTATCTCCTAAAGGAGCGAAGAAGGCCAACATGAAAAGCACCTTGACTTTCCCCATCGGAAATTTGGCACCAGAAGGGGCGCTGATCAAAAGCGGTGCAATCGCTCCAGAAATGATCGATGACAACGGTATATACTATAAAAAAGGAGTTGCCAAAGTATTTGTCTCTGAAGCAAATGCCATGAAGGCAATTAATCATGGAGAGGTAAAGCCAGGTCATATTATCATATTGATTGGAACAGGGCCAAGTGGTACAGGAATGGAAGAAACCTTCCAAATCACGGGCGCTCTGAAACAATTATCCTTTGGAAAAGAGATAGCCTTGATTACCGATGGGCGTTTTTCTGGCGTTTCCACAGGCGCATGTATAGGACATGTTGGTCCAGAGGCTCTAGTAGGAGGACCTATCAGTAAGGTTCAAGATGGAGATATCATTGAAATCAAAATTGATTGCGATAATCTAAGTGGAAGTATAAATTTAATAGCCTCGCACAGCGATCCCAATGCCAAACTAAGTGAAGCCGAAATAGCAGAATTGTTTTCAAGCAGATCACCACATCCAGAACTTCGACCACATCCAGAATTGCCCAATGATATTAAAATTTGGGCAGCGACGCAGAGCGGTATATGGGAAGGATGTGTACAGGATGCTGATCGGATTTTAAAGATTGTGAAAGCAGGAATTGATGCTTTAAAATAAGAAGAAGCACATAACAATAAGTATGGATTCATATCTGCCCGTACCTTGCGGAGACGGCAACATAGTACAATCTGTTGTTATACTTGAAGATAAAAATGGTTGTAATATTAACTAGAAACATTTTGTTAGCTAAACGGTAGTTCAACTACAAGAATTCAACTAATTAGCTTTAAAATTATCAATAGCAATAGTGAACACAAAACTGAACACGTTCTTATAAATTAGCATCTGGAAAGACCTGTAAATAGGGGTTTTTTAAAGCCCTGGTAGGAATTTACAAACCGGAGGTCGGGGGGAGCGTGTCCCCTACTCTCTCCACAAAACTCAAGTATTTAAAAATCCCCGGATTGGTTACTGCCAATCCGTTTTTTTATGCCTTCTTTTAATGAAATGATTACTGCAATAAACTGTATCCTGAAATAATCAATTTCCATGAAAAAGCATATTTGATGGAATTTCTACCTTCTCAAAATCGTCACTTTGCCAGGATAAAGTCAATTTACTTCCGCCTCCTTGCTGGAAATAGTTGAGCGAGATTTTATGCAAACCGGATTTTAAAGAAATGGAGCCCTTTTTTTCGTAATTGCCATGCGCCCCGTCATTGTCGATGAGCGCCTCATCATTCAAGAATAGCACACTTCCATCGTTTGATTCGAGAAAGAAGGTGTATAATCCATCTTTTGGGACATTTATGTATCCATCAAAGACGTAACCGAAATTTTCTGTTTTCGGACTGTTTTTTATGGAAAATTGAGGGATTATACCGGATGCTGTTTCCTGCTTTTTTTCAAGGCCTCTCGCCTTGCTTAATTCTTTATTGTAATATTTATAATGGAGCCCTGTTGTCGGTTTCTCCGTTAGTTGCTGTGCCTCTTCAAAAATGTCGGTGCCAATTTCCGCAGATACGATCTGACTGGGAGTTTTGTCTGCCGAAAATGCCTGCATACGCAACAAGGCTTTCTTGGTAATGACAATCGGTTTGCTGTATAGAAATTTATTTTCCGGTTTGGGCAGAGAGCCATCAAGGGTATAATAAATTTGGGCTGTTTTGTCCTTGGATGCCAATTGGATGTTGCCATTTTGATCTGATGCCAATTTGGGATTTTCTGCAGCATCCTGATAAATCCAATCCAAGCTAAGGCGGGTGATTTGCGTAGTAGCCAAACCATGCCCACCCTTTCTATCGCCTGCACAATGCCCCAAGAGCACATGATTATCAAGGAATTCTATTGCAGTGTAGCAATACCAACCATCAGGGTCACTTTCTATGGTCTTTATCTTCTCCCAACTTTTTCCTTCATCTTTGGATATGGCTAGGTTGTAGGGAGTTCTGTAGCCACCATCTCTTGAATTTTCGTAGTTGTTGTTCCATACCAACAATAAGTCTCCTGTTTTTGGAATGCGCTCTATGGAAGCTGGGGAAAGTGGCGATTTTATATTTCCCGCTACGATTGGCGACCAGGTCTCGCCCTCATCTTCCGAATAGGAGAAGTATTGTACACCAGCGTCTGTCCGACAAAAGAGCATCATTTTCCCATGATCCAATTCCACGATTCCTGGCTCTTGCAACACTACGTTCTTAAGATTGGGTACCTCCATGGATTTCGACCAGCTTTTTCCCAGATCATCCGAGAAATAGCAATATATCTTTCCATTAGCAGTCATACTGGATTCAACCTCACCATGCAGTGAAGTAGGATAAATGATCCTGCCATTGGGCAACTGAAGCAATCTGTCGTTATTTACAACATGATATCCTTCGTCTTCCATACACCTGATAGGTTCACTCCAAGTTTTTGCCTCATCAGTAGAAATGCGCATATATGGTATACAGTCCGTTTCGGAGTTTTTTCTAATGTAAAAAAGGGCCAAACTTCCATCACTTAGCCGCAATAGAGAAACGGACATCACATTCATTCTACCTTCGTTGGGTATAATGCTAACGTCTTCCTGTGTCCAGGATTGGCCGCCATCACTGGAATATCTCCCCGCCAGATAAGCTTTGGCATGATCACCCGCTCCACCCGTAAAATGGGTATAAACAAACAATATCCGACCATCTTTAAGCTGGATAAAATCACCTTCGCTATTTCTGGGATTATCAGAGGAAGGAGTTAGGCGTAAAGTAATTTCTTTGCCGGAATCTTCATGTGGAGCTGTTTTACAACCCATAAAAAATAAAGCTATTATCAGAAAAAGGAAGTGGTAATGGTGGTTTGTGTGGTTCATACCTTTTGAAAGCTAGGGTAATTCTATTTTAGCGTCTTAAATTAGCCATTTTAGAATTTATCACCTTGAATATTATTGATAATTCTTACTATTGTAAATAGCTCTAAGGAAGTATTGCCACCAATAGTAGATTAACACGTGTATTTAGTAGTAAAGGACTATATAGAAAATAAACAGAACTCGGAGGTATATTAGTCAATTCACAACCCTAAGAGTGCTAAAGCTTAATAAACTTACCAGTCTGAACAACATACCCAACATATCATTTGAAAGCGAAATAGATGAAAAGGAATTTGAGTTCCTTAATCTATCCCATCTTTTAGCTAAAATAAGAACAGGATTAGATCATAACCCCAATAAACCCCATAGGCTTAGCTTTTTTGCCTTGTTGATCGTTACCAAAGGTTCGGGAAGCCATCATGTTGATTTGAAAGAATATCCATTAAGAAAAGGTACCGTATTAAAAATAGCAAAGGGACAAGTGCATGCTTTTGAAGAAAATCCGAGTTATGACGGTTTCCTAATTGTGTTTACGGAAGAATTTGTGCTCCAATATTTTTCAAAATCATCGATCCGGTTTATATCACATCTCTATAATTATCATATTTCCAAAACTGCTGTTGATGGCAGTAATTTTAATGAATCGTTTATTGGGCAGTTAAAAGATGAACTGGAAGCAGAAAACACTTATGCTCAAAAAAATATTGTGGCTAAACTTCTAGAATTGTACCTACTAAAGTTGGAACGTCTTTCGCAGGCAAATGATTTACCAAAACAACACCCAAAGCACTATCCATTATTTCTTGAGTTTAAAAATTTAGTGGAAGAAAAGTATACTGCCACAAGAAATGTAAAGGATTATGCGGATATGCTCTCAATTTCTACAAAGCATTTAAATGGAATAGTAAAAGAATTTACACTAAATACTGCCAAACAATTTATTGATAATTTAGTGATTCTTGAAACTAAAAGAACCATTGCAAGTTCCAATTACAGTTTAAAGGAAATTGGATATGCAGTGGGATTCGATGAAGTTACAAATTTTACCAAATTCTTTAAAAAGCATACTGGCACTAGCCCTAAACAGTTTAAAACTGACTTATAGCGGTTTCGTTCCCATATTTACCATTCTTATCCGAAGATTCACCTACCGGATTATTCTGAATTGGCCCAATTTTGTACCAAACTTTAAAATCATAGTAAATGAAAACAAAATTAGCTACATTTCTTTACCTTGCTCTATTTAGTGTTGGACTTAGCTTGGCTCAAAGCAAAACCACGGACGAAAATAAATTTCAATTTGGAGAGCCTGAACATTTCTTGGATGGATATTCATTGAATTTCCAGTATCAGGATGGTACTGCCATACATATGGAATTTTATAATGGCAAAGCCAAATATGAATGGGTCGCCGGACCAGCAAAAGGAAATGGAAACAAGGATATACCCTATCGTTCCCGTAAAATTGGCAATGATCTTTATTTGATCAACTGGCACGAAACAGATAAAAAGGACTATCTAACCCTTGTTTTTGATTTTGAAAAAATGCTTGTGCATAGTTCGATTATAGTAGGTTACGAAAACAAGCCAGAAAGAACCTTGAAAACGGTATTCAAAAGTGGAATTATCGATCATTTAAATACGGCTGAATAATTTGCAAATTAGTTTTAGCCTTCTATTCATTGCTATCTTCCATAATTAGGAGGAATAGGGGTCTATTGGAATCTATTATAAAATCTGATGAAGTCTGAAAAAGATTCATCAGATTTTTTATTTATACCTGTTTTATTCAGTGATCAACGCCTTGTTGATTTGTCCAGATGGATTTTACACAACTTCAACATATGGTTTCATATTTACCATTTTTATTGTCGTTTTGACAAAAATAGTATTGTAGAAGCACATCACCTTTGCAGTGTTAAATAAATTAATCCTTAAAAATAAAAATTATGAAATATTTAAAATTAAATTTTTGGTTCTTGGCAATCATTGCATCAACATTATTGGTTTCATGTAGCAATGATGATAACAGTGAGCAAACGACACCTGTAATGGTAGAATTCGGAGAAGCACCATCAAGTTCATTGATTACAACCGGCGTGGTAAATGTAATTACAGAAAATACGGCAAGATACCATACCATTGATTTTGCTGCGGCGCCATATACCGTTACAATTGTTGAGACAAAAGACAATATAGTACTTGTGGATTTAGGACCGGCACCTGCTTTTGCAGATGAGTTGGAAGCCTATGTAGATGCTATTAACAAACCAGGAGCTGTAATTATAACCCACAACCATGGTGACCATTATGGAGGAGCGGGGAATTTTACCGATTTGGATTTTTATGCAGAAAACACGGTGGCAGACCAATTGAACAATACCGATGATTTTACAGGTTTATACCCTAATTCGGTAATAGGTGTTAGCGGCTCTCAAGAAATAGGAGGCCTATCATTTACTTTCGATAAAGTTTCTAACGCTGAAACTGGAGAAAATGGCTATTTATACAATGAAGAACTTAAAATAATTTTTTCTGGAGACCTTGTATACAACCTTGCGCATCCTTATTTAAGAGAATACACGCCTAATGCAGGTGAAGATGAAATAGACAATTGGGTAGCAGGTCTAAATGTTTTAAAAACTAATTTTTCGGGTTACAGTCATCTTTTTGTAGGGCATAATGGTTCACGTTCCGATATTGGAACTGTAATTGATGAAAATATAGATTATCTACAAACTGCTCAAGGCCTTATTAAAGGAACTGAAACTGTTTCTGGAGGAGGTACTGCTTCCACTCAACAAGAAGTAGTGGATGAACTGGAATTGCGTTACCCTAACTATTTGGAAGGTGGTATCTATCTATCACTACCTGATGCTTTCTTTCCTGGTGACCCTGGAGCCGATTGGTTTTAACCCACCACTAGGTTTCTTAATTCATTCAACAACATTTTAAATGTTTCCTTTTCCAAAAAAATTATGATTACAAAACAACAAAAGCAAATAGCATCAACCTTAAAAGAACTCTATAACGATTCTAAATACGATATGCTCAATATGATGAAGGGTGCAGCAAAAAGCATTTTCAAACCTATGCACCCATTGGATTTTAAGGATTCGTATCTTTCCATTTCGAAAGAACAAGGAGTAGGTTTGGTGCAACTCATAAAGGAAAACCACATTAAGAATGTTGTTGAGTTTGGAACCTCATTCGGAATTTCGACGCTGTTCTTGGCACAAGGTGTGTTGGAAACTGGAGGGAGCGTTATCACCACGGAATTAATTGAATCGAAAGCTAAACAGGCAATTGAAAATTTTAAAAAAGCTGGTGTAAACAGTCATATTGAAGTTAGAATTGGAGATGCATTAAAAACATTAAAAAATCATGATAACCCTATAGACTTATTATTATTGGACGGTTGGAAAGATTTGTATTTACCCCTGTTCCAAATGCTGGAGCCTAACTTTCATGCAAACACATTTATATATATTGATAATGCAGAAATGACAGAAGTTAAAGCATTTTTAAGAACGATTGGTCAAAATCAGAAGTATCAATTACAAACTAAATTTGGTGGAAAAGTAGTATTGGCAACTATTAAAAAGTAAAAGAATTATGAGTCAAGTATCCATTTGCCCAACATGTGGCAGCAAGTCAAGAATAAAAGAAACAGATGGAACAACATCTTACCAAGTCATTCAGGATGATGAGGTATTTAAAAAAGTAAGTCAACTTAAAAAAGCTATGGAAAAATTTAAGGCAAAAGCTGAAACTCTTGAAAAAGATTTAGAAGCATTAAAAACAAACAGTTAAAATCCTTAAAAAGAAATTACGGTTGGATAATTGTTGCCATATTGGCAATACTACCGATGTTTATAATTTTTATTATGATACATATTAATTTTACGAATGGCTTTTCTATTGCTTTCATCGAACGAGCAGGTAGCGATGGTAAAACCACCTTGGAAATGTTATACCATGTTTCTGGAGAGGTCGCCATAAGATGGATGACGGCTGTACTAAGCTGTACACCGTTTTTAGGATTCAAAAAAAATACCCCCTTTGTTACCCGCTAGAATTTTGCCTATAAAACTTTAAGTTGGGCAATAGTATTCCTAACTACTATTTACAGTTCTTGAACTATTAAACTTCGGGTAGGGAAAATAATTACTTCTTTCCAACTGGGAGTTTGGATACCGCAATGAGGGAATATGATTTCATCTCGTTAGTTCCGCCCGGAGAAGCACATCTAAGAGGACCATTAAAACATGTACATATTTCAGGACTTTCCTGACAAGTTTCATCATCAGGTCCTCAGGAAATACCATTAAAAAGTAAAGACAAAACGGCTGGATGTAAAAATGATTTTGTTTTTGTGATCTCTGTTTTTAAATTAAAATTAATTGTGTTCTCAAAACTATGTAAACAGCTCATCTTCAGCTGTTACGTATGTGGAAAAGCATAAAAAGATGTACCAAACACCTCATTTAGGTCTTTACATTTCCACATGAACCACTTAGCGGCAGACGACTAAATGATGTAATACAACAGATAATTCCGTATTTCATCGATGAAGCCAATACCAATAGCAATAATTGTTACCTTAGAAGCTAGGAAACTAGCTCTTGGTTGTAGTAATGCCTCTTCTATACTAGCGTTAATTCATTGGATTATAGGATTTATAGGATACAAAAAAGTATTCGGATACCGCACAGTTGACCTGAAGTTTGCTAAAATGGGTATATGTTAACTTGTTGCTACATCCCTACGTTGGCCTACAATAAAAACCTAGAATTATGAAAAAAATATTTTGCCTATTTCTATTATTAATCAATTTAAGTTGTAGTAGTGATGATAGTGATAGTGAAAATGATAAACAACAAATCTCAAATACAGTTGCTTCCGTTGAAATTTCATCTTCTTCCGAAACAATTTTGGCCGATGGAAATGATACTGCTACCTTTTCCGTAATAGCTCGTGATGATAATCAAAATACCATACAAAATTCAAGTGTTACCTTTTATATTAATGGGACTGCCCAAGACTCCAATACCTTTAGCACCAATACAGCAGGACAATATGATGTTTATGCTAAAATTGATCTTGTTAAGTCAAATTCAATAACGATCACTGCAGAAGAAGTAAAAGTTAATCTTTCCAGCATAAACTTAAGTTCTAATACATCTTTGATTATTGCTGATGGTAATTCTAAGGCAGAATTATCTGTAATCTTTTATGATGATAATAGCAGTCCAGTTGATAATGTAGATTATGAAATCATTGATAATGGGAATGTATTGGGTAACTTGGATTTATGGTATTCTACTGCAGTAACTGGGAGTCATGATTTAAAAATTCAAGCCTATGGTATTGAATCAAATACCATTAATTTAAACGCGAGGGAAAACATTAATTATCCTTCAATATCTGTTCCCGTTATCTTTCATATTGTTCATTTTGGAGAAGACATTGGCTCTGGAACCAATCTAGCCCAAAGTCAAGTTACAGCACTATTGGATAAATTAAATAAGGGTTTTTCAAATCAATACAACTCTGACAATCCCAATGCTGTTGATACAAAAATTGTCTTTCGGCTGGCAAGTTTGGATTTTAATGATGATCCATTACCTGAACCGGGAATAAATAGAATTGATGGAAGTTCATATGATGATGGTGTACCAGAATCTCCTGAAAGCTTTGATATTGCAAACGACAATAAATTAGGCTTTAATGAGTATTGGGATTTGGGTTTGGCAACTGTTTGGAATCCAAAAATGTATTTAAATCTATGGATAGGTCCGGACCAAGAGGCCAGAGGAAGTGCAGCATCTCCCTGGACTTATGAATCTTATCCTCTCAACGGTTTAGTTACAGTCCCAGATAATTCCGAACTTGAGCCAAATAATGATATTTTTCCGAGTTTTTGGCTAGATACCAACAATGCCTTAAATTCTACGGCTATAATACACGAAGTGGGTCATTCCCTAGGATTACTTCACGTATTCTCCAATGACAATTGTACTTCAAGCGATTTTTGTCAAGACACTTATTCATATATTATAAATGATCCAAACCAACCTTGTTCCGATAATCAAGGTGAAAATACTAATGACAACTTTATGGATTATACAGGTTCTTACAATACTTTTAGTTATGATCAAAGAGAAAGAATACATCATGTTTTTGATTATGGCTTATGGTTAAATGAATTGAAAAACTCAAATAAATAACCTATACCAACCATGGCTAATAGTAACCAGCCCTACATTGTTATTGTGTAGGTTGCTAGGGGGAGGTGGCAGAAAGCAATCGCCAATCGACTAATAGTTTGCAACTTATTACAATAGCCTAAGCTGTGCTTCATTAAGAAATGGATAAAGTAAAATAATCACACTTGGACTTATGATGTCCTTAGAAAAGAAGAAATCAATTTTCGAATGACTTAAAAACAATTAGAAATACATTTATTAACTTAAATCAAAAATCATGGAAAATAAACAAAACCTTCAGGTTATAGAGAATCTTTACAACGCTTTCGCAACGGGAGATATGCCTACAGTTCTCGGGTCTATGGATCCTGCTATTGAATGGAGCGAAGCTGAAAGTAATTCGCTTGCAGATGGCAATCCCTATGTTGGTCCAAATGCAATTTTAGAAGGCGTTTTTGCGCGTCTTGGAGCCAACCACGAGCACTTTGGGCTGAAGGATGTTAAAATCCACGGTATGAATAACAATAAGGTTCTAGCTACCCTGCGTTATGATGCGAAAGTAAAAGCAACTGGTAAGGCCTATAATGCACAAGCCGCACATCTATGGACGCTTAATAATGAAGGGAAAATTACGGCCTTTCAACAATTTGTGGATACCAAGAAGTTGGCAGACGCTGAAAAGTAATTTACTGGTATCAACGGATAGGTGACCAAAAAAATAACCACGCTACAAAGCGTGGCAGGTGAAAACCCGCCCGTACCGAAACCAGCCCATCAAACCATTCCCGTCCGCACGGGCGGACTGGCGGAGGCACGTTAGGGCGGGCAAAAAGATTTCTCTATGTAAGTGGCGGAAAGCAAACGCCATTTGACTAATGGTTTGTTAAATATTTAGTAACTTGTTGCTATAGCCCTACGTTAGCTTTCACCAAGAATTAAATAACAAAAAACAAATACCATGAAAAATTAATCAACACCATACGAATCAAATTTCTTTTCTCTTCTTTCATAGAGCTTACCATTGTTGTGGTTTTTGAATTTGGTGACAGCTATCAAGAACAAAAAGTTGGCACCCAAATAGATTTTGAAAAAGAGAAGGAGACCATGATGGACCCACATTCAAATTAGGGAACATTTCGAGTTTATATTAGTGGGCTTCCTAATCCTTTGTAAAGCCATTCATCATTGCAATAATTGTACTTCATAGTGATGAATTTAATGAAACAGTAAAAAATAAATTTTTTTTTACATTTCAAGTGAGGCTCTAGTCTAGGTAAATTGGAAAAAGATTTTAGGCAAAAAATATATCGACCTAAAGCACAGATTTTTTTCTGACTTATTAATATTTAATTGTTCTTATTCCAATAATCAGTGACATGAAAGCAAAAACTCGTCTAACTACGCATTCTTTTAGCAACATTGTAAAAATCTTTATCTCTTCGACATTGGTTTTTCTTTTTTTATTTACCACAGGGAGTTGTGGTAAGGATGATCCAAAAGAACCCAAGAAAGAAGAGATGGAAGAAGAGATGGAAGAAGAGGTGGGATATAATTATCCGGAAGGTAAAATATTTTTCGACTTCCCACCCATGGATTTAGATGGAGCTGCTGCATATGAACCCATGGGAGGATTCGGGGTGTTCCCTCAGGATCATGGTGGTTTTTATCATTTTGAATATGGGGTCGATGAACCAACAACGCCTATTTATGCTATGGCCGATGGGGTCGTTATAGAACTGGGGGCCGGTGGTGGTGATTTGTTCATGACCGTTAAGTATAGTACAACCATAAGCACCAAACTAGGCCATGTAGGCAGATTTGCAGATTTTATTTCAAATCAAACAGATCCTGTAATAGAAGGTAGCCCTTTAGATGTTGAAATTGAAGTAAAATCAGGGGATATTATTGGTTACATCTCATCCCTTTCAGCTTTAGATATCGGAGTTCATGATTTAGATGTGGGGGACAGTAAGTCATTTTGTTATCCAGAAGGGGCCTATTTTGAAAATTATTTTGCTGTAGACATTTTTGATTACTATAAGGACGAGAACCCTGTAAAAGCGGAATTTTTAAGTAAGAATGTTAGAGAACTACCCCCCTATGGAGGAAAAAACGACTATGACGTAAAAGGAACAATCTCTGGAAATTGGTATATCAGGGATAAATTTGAAGGCAAGGATCAGGCTGCCAATCATTTTGCCATCGGATATGATCATATATATGCACAAAGAATTGCACTTCTCGATGGATTACCAGCCCTTGATCCTGATATAGAAGATACGTACTCGTATTCGTGGATAAAATCCAATAGTCCAAAACCCGAAGAAGTTGATATTGCTTATGGACTGGTTAAATACGAATTAATTGCATCTCGCCATTTAAAAAGAAACGATGATGGAACGTTTGAAACAGTATCAATTGATGATGTTGATGAGCAAACGCCAAGAGGTGAACTTGCAACAAAAAACGGGACAAAAAGTTAAGCTACATTTTTAAATTGCATTATTTGTTCAAATTCTAGTATTGTGCGGTTACCCAGAGCTG